>JAAYIV010000057.1 GCA_012523305.1 Spirochaetales bacterium | reverse complement strand
TAAAAATAAAGAAAATTGAGAATATCTTCGGTTACATAGTGTCCTTTGAATCGTTCCGAGCTCGATCACAACGTCCGTACGGGTAAGGATAGTGTGAGATCCAAGACTATCACGACAGTATTGGGGTGATTAATTGAATCTATTCCAATTCATGTTGACGTTCACTGCTTAGGTAAGTATGTTCTGGTACACAGGAATTGTGATTGAGGAGATGTAATGATGAACAAACCAAAAATTGGTATAATAATAAGCACGACAAGAGATACCCGTAATGGTTCTCAAATAGCCAACTGGGTACATGCTATTGCTTCGAAACGAACGGATATGGAATTCGAATTGCTCGATTTACGAGATTTCCCGATGCCGTTCTTCAATGAATTGGCTTCCAACGCATATGTACCTTCAAAAGACCCGACAGCCCAACAATGGCAAAAGAAAATTGGTTCGCTTGACGGATACATCTTCGTAACAGCAGAGTATAATAATAGTATCCCTGCGGTGTTGAAGAATGCTTTGGATTATGCATACGTCGAATGGGGACGCAAACCCGCCGCATATGTCGGATACGGTTCTGTGGGAGGCGCCCGCGCAATCCAACACCTCAAGGATATCTGCGTCGAATTGCAGATGGCACCCGTCCGCCAAGCTGTCCACCTTCAAGGAGCTGATTTCTATGCACTGATGCAAGGTCAGAAGAAGGTCGAAGAATTCGAATACCTTAATCCGCTTGCTGAACAACTGCTTGAACAATTGGCATGGTGGGCCAAAGCATTGAAGCAAGCCCGAGTATAATCTTCTAGACCATTTCCAATTAAAAGTGAGCCGACATGATGTCGGCTCATGCTCATTCTTAAACCGAAATCCTTCTACATAATTCTATTGACAAAAATTATTTGTTTAGCCAGCATGAGAGTACATTCACTTGTTCATGGGAGTATTGAGGATGGATACGGCAATCCTTGATTGGTTATTAGAAAAGGATGACCCATCAGTCAGGTATGAGACACTGACGACTTTACTTGGATTACACGAAGACGATCCTCTGGTTTTGGAAACAAGGTCAGAGATTATGAAAAACGGTGTTGTCCGGCACATACTGGATCTCCAAGAACCTGGGGGATATTGGGGTGTTCCCCATACGTTTTATACAGCAAAATACTCCGGTACGGTATGGAATGTTTTGATCTTGGCTGAAATGGGTGCGCATAAAGACGATTTAAAAGTCCGTTATGGTTGTGAATTCCTGCTTAGTCATTCGATGGAACCCGAAAGCGGAGGATTTTCCACAGGAGAAAGCAGAAAAACAAACCGTGGACTATCGAGTTTGGTAATACCATGTTTAACAGGGAATATGGTGTATGCGTTAAGCAAATTGGGATATGGACAAGACGAACGCCTGAAAAAAAGTATTGAGTGGATATGTACGTATCAACAATCAGATGATGGAGAGTCTGTTCCTCCGCAAGGTGAAATGTATGATCGATATCGATATTGCTGGGGTTCCCATTCTTGCCATATGGGAGTTGCCAAGGCGCTTAAGGGATTGGCTGCCATTCCAACACATATGAGAAATGAGTTAGTGAATCATAAAATTGAGCAACTTGTAGAATATTTCTTGAAGCACAGGATTTTCAAGAAAAGCCACGATCTTAATAAAATTTCAAAACCGGGATGGACAAAATTTGGCTTCCCTTTGATGTACCAGAGCGATGTTCTGGAGATTCTAGATATTTTGGCCTCACTACATATTCATTCTCCAGATTTAGATGAAGCAATCTCATTGGTAGAAAAAAAACGAACACCGGATGGAACGTGGAAGATGGAAAATTCTTTCAATGACCGTCTTCTCGTTCCGATTGAAACGAAAGGATTACCGTCAAAGTGGATAACATTAAAGGCTCTACGAGTACTTAAGACGTATCGTTAGCATATCCGGATTACAGATAATTACATCTCAGATAACGATAAAAGAGAAAAATAATAAACATTTTTCAACTTTCGCTCCGTGAATTCTTGTCACACTGGCCCAGTTCTTGTTAAGTTTTTATCTTGTTGGGGAACCATATGGAATCACAGTCATCATGGAAGAAACATACGATTTTCTTTCTCGCTAGCCAAAATATCAGTTTATTCGGATCGATGTTGGTGCAATATGCAATTATGTGGCATATCACACTGACCACACAATCGGGCACGATGATGATGATTTCAATAATCTGCGGATTCATCCCCACGCTGATAATCTCCCCTTTCGCCGGTGTTTGGGCAGATCGCCTCGAAAGGAAAAAAGTAATAATACTATCTGATGCGATGATAGCGATTACTACCTTGGCCATGGCCATTTCTTTCTACTTTGGTTTTGAATCACTATGGCAATTATTTGTGGTCATGGCCATCCGCTCTTTCGGAAATGGAATTCAGACTCCTGCCGTAAGCGCTCTGTTACCCCAACTGGTCCCGAATGAACAACTTACTAAGGTAAATGGTATCCAACAGAGTATCCAGGCATGTGTTTCGATCATATCACCCATACTCAGTGGCGCATTATTATCAATAACACCGATCGAACAGATATTTGGCATCGATGTGCTCACGGCTGCCCTTGCAATCGGGATTCTTCTTTTTCTCTTGAAGATTCCAACCCAAAAGCGAATAAACGGAACCATCAAGGTAAGTTATTTCACCGACCTTCGTGATGGGATCATCTATATCCATCACCATGATTTTATTAAAACGCTCTTTGTATTTTGCGCATTCTTCTTTGTTCTGGTCTCTCCCATAGCATTTCTCTCACCATTGCAAACCACTCGAAATTACGGACCCGACATATGGCGCCTAACTGCAATTGAAGTCACCTTTTCAGGTGGTATGATGATCGGCGGCGCATTGATTGCCCTATGGAAAGGCTTTGCAAACAAGTTACACACCATGGTATTGAGCATATTGATAAACGGGGTATTTATCATTGCCATGTCTCTGATCCCCCCTTTTTGGATATATCTTGCCTGTATGGCAATCATTGGGGTAAGCATGCCGTTATTCAACACCCCGTTCACCGTGTTACTCCAACAAAAGGTTGATCCAGCCTATCTAGGCAGGGTATTCGGAGTATTTAGCATGATCTCCAGTTCGGTGATGCCGTTGGCGATGTTATTCTTCGGTCCGCTCGCCGACGTAATCAAAATCGAATGGATGTTATTCGTTACCGGAACAATCATGGCAATCGAAGGGTGGGTAATGTCACGCAACAAAAAACTGCTACGGGCAGGTGCTCCCGATCCTGGAATACAACCGTCTGCTCTCCAATAGTTGTTATGCTTGGGCTTCTTGTTCAATAAGCTCGATGAAGACTTTCGCAAAGTGCGGATCGAATTGAGTACCGGCACCCTCTTTGATAACGGTCAGGGCTTCATGTTTCCTTTCATCATAGGACCGAGTTCCTCTATTCAATACTCGCTCATAGGTTTCAACGATTGATAGGATGCGGGCGATCTTCGGAATCTGATTGCCGCGTAATTTTCGAGGATACCCTGTACCATCCCAACGCTCATGATGACTATAGATATACTCTGCCAAATCAAGCGTATGGTCAAAAAGATTTAGTATTCTGAATCCTGCAACTGAATGCATGTGCATTCTCTCGTACTCTTCATCGGTTAACGAACTTTTCTCCAGTAGTTTCTCATCCAAGGTTATTTTTCCGATATCATGCAGATAGCCCGCACGTTTTAAGGTTGCAACCTCAGTCTCGCGCAATTGCAATGCCATGCCCAACTTACCACAATATTCACTGACAAATTCTGAATGCTGCTTTTCTCTTGCACTTCTTGCATGTAATGTTTCTTGAAGCGTGTCTATGATTTCATCATTGACAGAGGTTCGGTTGATCGCCTTATCCCTGTACATCTCATTCTCGGCATCGGTCATGATCTCTTCGATTGATTGATCAGGGTGTTCTTTTGTACCAATACCGATTGAGATACTGCATTTCATCGCCTCAATACGAGCCTCCGATACCTCCATCTGGATCTGATCAACAATGTCCCTTGCCATGGCTTTATCAGTCTTTGGCATCAACACTACGAATTCATCCCCACCAATCCGAGCGATCAAATCACGTTCACGAGAAGCGTGTTCGAGAATGTCAGCTGATGTTTTTATAAGTCTGTCACCGGAGGCGTGGCCAAAAATGTCATTAACCATTTTCAAACCATTGATATCTGCAAATATTATTGATAACGGAAGATTTTCTTGGATATCAAGATCTCTGTAGTGTTGTTCAAAGCAACTCCTGTTATGTAGACCGGTAAGCGTGTCATGGCACATGAGGTAGTTGATTTCGCGTTCTCGCTGCTTGCGTTCGGTGATATCCATGAATGTGACCACCCCACCGATTATCTGGTTGTCGCGAATCTGTGGATATGCATGGTAAGCAACATCAAATGAAGTTCCGTTTGCTCTCCAAAACACCTCATCTTCAGATGCATATCCTTTGCCGTCCCTAATCGATTGAAAGATCTTGCACTCATCACTGGGCATCAAAGTTCCATCGGAATAACTATGGTGAATCATCTCGTGCATATTTTTTCCAAGAAGATCTTCTTGCTGAGCATACCCCAGCAATCCTATGGAACTGAGATTGCAAAACGTGCAATTCCCGTTACGATCGATTCCATAGATGGCTTCGGCTGTTGAATCGAGAATAAGTTGGAGTTGCCCTTTGTTTTTCTCCAACTCAATATTCGCATTGTGTAGTGCTGTTGTCCTTTGTTCTACGTTTTCTTCAAGGTTGTTGATAAGGAATTGCATCTCATCGGCAACCTGGTTGAAGCTGCTCGAAATATTGCCAATTTCATCTTTTCTTATCACTTTTGCACGCTTTGACAAATCGCCCGAGGAAAATGCAGAGGAAATATTGAGCAAGTCCCGCACCGGTCTGAATAATCTATTTGCCAATAGATTATAGAGGAAGGTAATTATCAGAATTGCAATGGCTATCAAGATTATCGTCATGAATATACTTTCAAGCACTGGGTCCAATACAAAATCACCGGGGATTACCGATATCACCAGCCACTCAGCTCCGGTTGATTGATACTCACTGATATTGGCATACATCCTTTTAGTCTTATCGATACCAGTATGATGGAGGTTCTGTTCAGTACGATACACTTCATATGCTTCGATCAAAGTCGGATTATCAATGTCATGCACACTAACCCTATATAATGTTCCTTCCTTTGTACGAGAGAAATTTGCCAAATCCATGGAATTTGCTATGAGAAGTCCGGTCTCTTTCTCGACTATGATTGCATTACCTTGATAATCGTTCAGAGTTTGTTCAAGGAAATGGCCAATATTAGATAACAGCATATGTGTTCCGATCACTCCTTCAAGCTCTCCATTTGCATCAAAGACCGGTCTAGAAGCGGAAATCGTCAAATCATCCATCACGAAATGCTTGTAAACAGGGGAAAGTGCTTGTTTCCCCGATTCTTTTGCCGCGAGGTACCATGCACGAGTCCTTGGATCGAAGGTGCCTGCTTGAACCACCACATCACCGGTGGTAAGGTCGTCATTTACCGAATAATACCAAGAAGTTCCACCTGTTGCGGAATTATTGCGCATTATCTCTATGGAGCCATGCTCATTTCTACGAGCCCCATAGTATTCCCCCTGTTCGGTACCATAACTGAAACTATAGATATCTTCTGAACTGGATGCCAGCGAACTGACAAAGAACTTATCTCGCTGCTGCTCATCATCAATATCTATGATCCTGTTGTTCAGGAAATTATGTCCGGCATCGTTCAGAATATTAGGAAGGTCCATGAACGACTTGATCTTGTCATGTATCTGTTCACTCACAGTGGCCGATATGCGTCTGGCGGTATCTTCTGCCGAAGCATACCATCGGGAAAAAATAATATACCCGATGGCACAGGCTGCGATGACCATGGCGATGATAAAAAGTGAAATGATTGTATGCTTTATTGATAGATCTTTAGGCCTATTTTTCATATATCGTCATTCATTGTTTCGTGGGGGCCGTATCCGTATCTGAAAGATCACGTTGCCTAACTAATAGCTCAACAGCAGCATCTTCATCAAGAGGTCTACTGATCAAATATCCCTGAAATTTATCACATCCGTACTCTTCAAGGTACCGCCGTTGTGCGATGTGCTCGACTCCCTCGGCAATGACACAGTGACCCAGCTTGTGAGCGAGTGAGACAATATCTCCGGTAATAGCTTCCTGTTTCTTTAAAGTAAGTAATTTATCGATGAAAAACTTATCTATCTTGACACAGTCGATATTAAGTTCACGTTCATGCGCAAAGGACGAGTACCCTGTTCCAAAATCATCGATGGCGATACGTATGTTGTGTTTTCTCAGTTCTCCGAGCACACTGTTGATCTCTTGGTAGTTCGAGATAAAGACTGATTCGGTAATCTCTATGCCGATATCTTCAGCTGAGACTTGGTAATCATCTATTAATTTCAGCAAGCTTTTATAAAAGTCTTTTTTCAGTAATTGAATAACAGAGATATTAATGGAAATGCCGATTGAATCGAAGCCAAGTTTTTTTAATTTTGAAAGAAATAATAACGCCTTTTGGATAATTATTTTGCCAATAGGAATAATTAATTTTGTCTTTTCTGCAATTGGAATGAATTCAAGAGGAGGAACAAGTCCCAGATGATCGCTTTTTAATCTTGCAAGAGCCTCGAAGCAGCAAATTTGATTCGAAGCAATATCAATTATTGGTTGATACTGTAAAAACAATCTATCGGGATATTCGTTTGATGCAATCTGTGTCAACTCAACCGTAATATCTTCTTCTCGCTGAATCTTTGTTTCCAACTCGCTGTCAAAAATGTAACAACTCAGACTTTCCTTATCATAATTCGCTGCTGCGATATCTGCTGACACCATCAAATTTCTCAATAGTTGCTCTGCGTCATGTTTGTTATGCCCATCGATTATGACAATCCCGATTCCCCATCCGATCCGTTCTATAGCGAGCAAAGCGCTCAACCTGTCATGGATTTCTTGGCAGAATACTTCTAAGTTCTTCATCCCTTCATAATCTTTCACATAAAAAACAAAATGATTTTCGTACACATTGAAAAGCAATCTGGAAGTACGTGTTAACTTTTTCAAAGCCATAGCAACATTCTTTAGAATATTCTGACCGTATTGAAAGCCGTAAATCTTAGTAAGCGTATGGATGGTACTCAAATCAACCGCGACGAGAGCACGCTGTTTCACACTTCTTGTTTTTGCATCGAACATCAAAGAATTTTTCAAATGTCTGAGGTTATACAAATCGGTCCACATATCGTGTACGGTATGATACATCAACTCATTCTCAATCTTCTTCCGATCAGAAATATCAAGAATAATTCCTTCCAATGCTTCAATCTTTCCCTGTTCATTAAATATCCCTTGACCAAGCTCAAGAACCCATTTCCGGATACCTTGAGCTGTCACTATCTCATACTCTCGTCTAAACTGTTTTTTATGCTGAAGTACACGTTCCCACTCTTTCCAGAGAGAATCACGATAATTGGGGGCAATCACATCATTGAACGAAAGGTCTCGATTAAGTATCAGACTCTCGGGAGGATACCCGGTAAGACTTTCACATCCCGCAGAAACAAACCGCATTGTCCACTCGCGATCATAATCACACCTATAAGCCATTCCTGGAAGGTGAGAAAGAAGAATCGATTTGCTTCGTTCGCTTTCAGCCAATGATTTTTCCATCATCTTCCTTTCGGTTATGTCTTGCACCAGACAAATGTGGTTGTACAGGTATTTATTATCAAGATTCAGTTTAGCCACAACCATATGCACCCATACGATTGAGTTATCGGCTCTTATATAACGTTTTTCCATCGAATAACTGTCAATGTCACCTGCTTTGAGCCTTCTGAAATTCCGAAGGTCCTCCTCTACATCATCAGGATGAGTTATGTTCGCCCATCCTAGCCGGACAAGGTCTTCTTTGCTTCTACCGGTAATCTGTTGAAATTTTTGATTGAATCTAAATAGTGATTTACCTTCACCCTCTACCGGTTCGCTTTTATGAGATATAGAAATACCAAAAGGAGCTTGCGTGAACATGGCATCAAGGAGAAGGTCCCTATCTTTGAGTTTCTCTTTTACATTTGATTCTTCAATAAGCATCAGATGCATATTGATCCGTATTTCCAACAGTTCCCCGTAGATTGGTTTTCTAATACAATCATCGGCTCCTAGCTGTAAGCCATATTTTTCTTGTTCGATAGTATCGGCATCTGAAAGTAACATCGTACGGATATTTTTCCCGGATGTCTTTGCCTTGATGATCTTTAGTAATTCGAATGCATGCTCAGGGACTCGGCATATATCTATGATGACAAGTGCTATATCCGAGTTGGCAATCAGTTGATACGTAGATTCAGTGAGAAACTCGGCGGTCTCTATCTGATAACTATGAATTAATATTTTGAACTGTGACAGTTCCTGTTCAGTAACTCCTACAAGCAAGATTTTTACTGACATACAGTCGTATATTTCCTATCCATTCAAGTACTCGTCCGTCAATTGAGCAAACAGCTACATGGGGAACATACATCATCCATGTTTAAGATTGATCTCATGAGATTTCTATAATATTTACATTATCATGGTTTTTATCCTTGTGTCTAACGAATATTCAGTTCACGTAGACAATGCGACGAACACATACCCGGTCGTGACCATCAATACGTTACTGATACTATGCATTAGCATAGGATAGGCAATACTTTTACATGTGTGATACGCGACACCTTGGACAACCCCCATGGCAAATGCATAGGCAATTGCAAACAGGTCAAATTGAATGTTAAAAGGACTAAAAGTCCATTTCATATGGGCGCAAGCAAACAAGAACGCTGCCAATAACACTTCGCTCGTGAATGTCTTCGATGAATCTTGCTTTGATTCGATTGCCAAAGCCAGGATACCGATTGGAAGCATTCGATACATCAATTCTTCCGCAGGACCGGTGAAGAGCAATTGAAAGACGATAGTTCCGATAATCGGATTCGCTTTCAATGGGAATTCATACTTTGGCAAATTGTTGTTTAACTTCATGAATATGTGGGAACCGACGGCCATAACAACACATATCAATGTAAAAATCAGGACAAATTTTTTCCCGAGGTCTTTGTTTCCCAGACCAAAGTGGACTTTCAATGCAAACGACTTGGTCAATAATATAATGACTAGTAAAGAAACGGCAAACATCACAAGATGGTGTACGCAATTGGCAGCAAACACATCATAGGGATCAATACCATCATAATTGAACAGATCGGCGACCACATGACCGGTCTTGCCGGCAAATAATTGAAACCAAAATAGAATCACGACAGCACACACGATGCGCACAGGTCGGACCAATGCGGATTTCATCATGCCACACTCCGTAACAATGGTTTCCCTATTTTTTTACGATAGGGTCATTATCATGATAGTCCTTTGTTTGTTATAAATAAAGCCATTATTTTATTATTTTGTCAAAACCGGAAGATAGATGGATTAAATCACCATCATAGTGAGCCTTTTTGTCAATCAAAGTCCAAGCTGTTCACCCTGTGGTATATGGCATGTTTTTACAGAACACCAATACAATCAAGAATCCACGGTCACCGAAGTCCTGCATCTCCAATGCCTGTCCAAGACTCTTGTTGCACCACTGAGGGTGAACTGGCCTGACCAAAGGATATCTTGGGAAGAAGAACCGATCATGACATCAAATACTCCCGGTTCCACTATCCTCTTACCGTCAGTAACGAAAGAAAGCACGTCCGTAGGCATGTCGAATGTGACATGTTTGGTCTCGCCAGATGCCAGGGTTACTCGTGAAAACCCTTTTAATTCTTTCACTGGGCGAACAATACTGGCTTGAACATCACGCACATATACTTGAACTATTTCATCACCTTCATACAGTCCCGTATTCATTATATCGATATGAATAACAACATGTGCGTCAGTCGGTACGGTTGTTTTTTCAATCATTCCTCCGCTATAGGCAAATTGAGTATAACTCAATCCGAAGCCAAACGGGTAGATAGCTCCAAATGATTTTTGCTTCGGCATTCCACCTGCTTTTTGTGAATGATTATAGGCATACGGCATCGCACCCGCAGCGATAGGGAACGACAGGCATGTCTTGCCACTCGGATTGGTCAAACCGAATAGTACTCGTGCGATAGCTTCTCCGCCACCTTCTCCCGGCAACCATGAAGCCAAGATCGCCGCCGCCTTCTTATTTGCAGCTTCAATCGAATACGGTCGGCCGCTGACAAGAACGACAACAGTCGGCTTTCCGGTCGCCAAGACCGCTTCCATCAACTGTTCTTGAATTCCAGGTAGACGGAGTGTCTCTGTATCAGAACCTTCACCGACAGTTCCTTGTTGAAATAATCCAGCCAAATCTCCGACTACCAAAATGACGGTATCAGCTTTTTCTGCTACAGTCACAGCTCGTTTGATATAACTTGTGTCCGTACTGAGCTGCTTCGTCGATGTGATATCTTCAGCCTTCACATCCCCGGGGAAGAATAAGGATCGCTCAAAGAACCCTTCATAGAGCAAACAACCGGGTTCATACACCACATTAAGACCACTTAATGCCTCGATTGCTTTTCGAATCGTTTTGGCCCGTTTGGGAACAGTCTCTACGGGCGTATGCAGTCCTTGCAGATGAACCGGAGGAGCGTATCCGCCGTACATCGCATACGGGTGATCAGCAAGGGGTCCTATAACTGCGATATGCTGTTGTTTTTTCAAAGGCAACAAGTTCTTGTTTTTCAGTAATACCAACGATTTTTCAGCAGCTTCGATTGCCAGTGCATGACTCGCATCAGATGCAAGGCGAATCGATTGTTCATCGATGTAAGGGTGATCAAATACACCTTGACGGAACTTTTCTCTCAAGACTCTCAGTACTGCGGCATCGATTGTACCGATGTCGATCAGTCCACGGTCCAGCGCACGTTCAAGATTGTTCCTGAACGCGGTAAAGCCAGGTAGTTCCAGATCAAGTCCTGCCTTGAGAGCCAGTGCGGACCCTTCAGCCATGTCTGCCGCCACATGATGTTCGGTAGAAAGTTGACTGACAGCTTCATAATCAGCGACTACCAGACCGTTGAATTTCCAGTTATGTTTTAACAGTGATGTGACCAACGAATAATTAGCGGTGCAAGGAATACCGTCAATATCATGGTAAGCTGGCATCACACTGCCAGGTCTGGCTTCTTTGATTACCATTTCAAACGGCAATGCATACATATTCCTGAGCTCACGCTCACCCACATGGACAGGTGCATGGTTTCGAGCTCCTTCACTGCCCGAATGCCCGACAAAATGTTTTAATGTGGCAATCGGCGATCGCTTTTTCCCCTGTAATCCTTGAACATATGAAATACCCATACATCCGGTGAGATAGGGATCCTCGCCAAAAGTTTCTTCAAGGCGTCCCCAACGGGCATCTCTGGCTACATCGAGTACGGGTGCCAATCCTTGGTGACTTCCCAACGATCGCATTTCTGATCCGATTGTCTTGGCGATCCTCTGGATCAATTCGGTATCCCATGTCGATCCGTAGTTCAACGCACTGGGGAAGATCGTAGCTCCTTTGACCATTACGCCGGTAAGGCATTCTTCATGAAACATTGCGGGAATTTTCAATCGTGTTTGTTCAATCAAAAACTTCTGTATCGTATTGATTGCCTTTGCTTGTTCGATAATTCCGTTGGCCATGGTTCCAAACGGGCGGGTAAGTTGTCCTATGCCGTCCTTTAGGACTTCTGTGTGCGAATGAGCTTCCTTTTTCTCTTTTATAAAAGCCTCTCGCAAGCCAAAGGTGCCATCATTTCGTATTTCTATCCATATTGAAATCAATTGAGCAATTTTCTCTTTCAAGGTCATGGCACCCAAAACATCCAGCGCCCGTCTTCGGTCCGTATACATATGACCTTCCTTTCCTACCCGCACAGCAGGTTCGCATGTGAACACATATAGCTAATCCCACCAGCTGACTTAACCGGTTATCAGCAAAAAATTTTTACTGCTAAAGCTCTATTATTCTTTTAAAGCTCCCAAGGCCACTCCTGCGATAATATGCTTGGCAAGCAAGAAATAGACAACGAACAACGGCAATACCGTGAGAGACAGTCCAAGATACACCGATCCATATTCCGTTTTGTATATATCACCGCGCAACAGACTCACCATGATTGGCATCGTATACCGTTCTTTTTTCGTAAGTAGGATCAGAGGCAAGAAGAATTCATTCCACTTGATAACAAACGTAAAAATTGCTTGCGTTGCCATCGCTGGTTTCATAATCGGCAATACTATCCGATTGAAGGTGTAGAATTCCTTTGATCCATCGATTCGTGCTGAGTCGACTATATCCAGAGGCAACGTAGCCAATAGGTACTGGCGCATGAAGAACACCATCGCCGGGGCTGCTATCGAGGGTAAGATCAAAGGCAGGAGATTATTGGTCCAATGTATTTGATACATAAACTGATAGAATCCGATGCTGTATACTTGGGCAGGAAGCATCAATACCGCCATGATAAATGTAAAGAACGGTTGCCGAAGCTTCCAAGTATAGGCAACTAAGGCATAGGCGGTTAAAGATGAGAAATATACAGCTCCGATGGTAGCACCAGCTGAGATTATCATTGAATTCATGAATCCGATCATTGGATTGAAACTTTTGCCTTCCAGGACTTTCCAATTGCTCAATAAAAATTTAGAAGGCAACAACCCGATCGAATTCTGTTGGATCTCAAACGTACTTCGGGTTGCATTCATGAACATCATCCAGAATGGGAAAAGACTGAGAAGCGATAAGAAAATACATACGACATAAACGATTGTCTTCGAAATGGTACGGGAAGTGCGAATACTATTGTTCATGCGTTCACCTCCCTCGCCTCGACACGTTGTCTGCGGCGTTCCTCTCGTTCCCATTTACGTCGTAACACAGCATCCTTATCGCGTAGTATCCTGAACATTACAGCTGAGAGAATCACGATAATGAGAAAAGCAATCATGCTTGCGGCAGAAGCCCTGTTATAGAGGTATGTTCCACTAAAAGCTTGATTATAGATAAATACGTTCAACGTGAGGGTGGCATTATCCGGTCCTCCGAGCAAGAACAGTTTCGGAATATCGAAGACTTGCATGCCACCGACCATGCTGGTTACCAGCGTATAAAGGATAATTGTTTTCAATCGAGGCAATGTAATTTTAAAGAAAATCTGCCTTGGAGAAGCTCCATCGATCTCTGCTGCTTCGAATAGCGTTGGATTGATGCCCAGCACGCCCGCTATTAATACAATCATCGTATTGCCATACCACGTCCAAAACTGGATGAATGAAACCACGCCTCTGGCTGTCCATGTCTGGATATGGAAATTCAACGGACTGTCAATCCATCCCATCTTCAAGAATAAATCATTGATCGGACCCTTCGGATAGCCAAACAATGTATGGAAAAGAATGGCGATTGTCGCAGCAGTGATAATATTCGGCATATAGATGAGAACTTTGAATGCCCCTTGGCCTTTTACTTTGAAATTCCGGTTGGTAAACCAGGCAGTTAATAGTAACGCCAAACTAATTTGTGGTATAAAGCCAACTACCCAAATATATAGTGTGTTGAACAATGATTTTTGAAATGAAGGATTGTTAAGAATTAATTTATAATTCTCAAAGGGTTGTTCAAGCACCTTGATGTCCGTGAAACCCAACCCTCTCAGATTGGTAAAACCAATTAGAACGGTATATAACAGGGGATACAGCGAAAAAATCAAAAACGTTAGTACGAATGGTATGGAAAATATGTATCCGTATTTTGCATAACTGATTGTCTTTCGTCGCATTATCATTCACCCCCAGATTCCATAAAGTATATACCCTTAACATCTACCAACTGTTTTATAATAATTCTTAACGCCTCCAATCCACAAGAATTAGATTGAACAGACATTATACGGGCGGCTTTGACCGCCCGTACGAATTATGAAATCAAAAATGTTATTTCACAGGAATCGCAAGGTTGTCAGCTACCATCTGTTTGAAGTCGGCAATCGTCTGCGCTCTTGATTTTTTCCCACCGGTGTACTCACGAACCTGATCACGCCAGTAAGTATTGATGGTCTCATCATATTGGTGTTTGTTCTTACCAGTTGCAAACTGACCAGCCGGTACGAATACGTCAAACATGTTCTGACCGCCCAGGAAGGGCAAAGATCCATCTGATTTTTTCATGACTGTCCCTGAGGCCACTGTATCCTTGGTTCCGCCAGGACCTGCAAGGGTCCCATTCGCCCAGAAGTATTGCAAACCAGTGTCAGAACTATCCAATGTTATCCATTCAATAATATCAGCGACCGCATCTTTGACTTTGCTGTCTTTGTTAGCCAAAAGCCAAGTTCCGCCCCAGAAGAAGCCAACGGGAGGTTCACATACCGCCCAGTCACCATAAGTTCCTTCACCGGGTTTCGTTCCACCTGAGTTACCAGCCATTACATAGTTGATCAACCATGCAGGGCCAAAGAATCCAAAGACCTGTTTAGGATTGGCGTCTTTCATATCGGCGAACCATGCATCTGTCCAGTCACGGGTATCGTTATGATAACCCTTTTGCATCAGTTCCATTGACATATCGATGAAAGCTTCCCGATCCGGATCCAAATACAATTTCCCGTCGACTACCCAACCTTTTTCAGAAGCACCTTCCACAGCGTGCCAAAGGTCTCCGTCACCGGATAGGATTCCATAGCCTTTTGCCTTCAACGCAGCAGCAGCTTCAAAGAATTTGTCCCACCCCGGACCGACTTTGGTCTTGATTACTGCCGGATCGTCGGTTCCCCATACAGCCTTGGCGATAGAGCGGCGATAAATGAATGCTCCGCCGGTTGCCTGATAACCAAGACCGACCAATCCGCGTTCATTGGAACCGATATCGATTGTGTATTGAGCGATATCTGCTTGCTTCAACAATGTGTCAACATCGATACCCAAATCTTTGTATGTGGCAGCATATTGGGCAGCATCGCCTTGTGTATACTTCAGTACGAATGCACTCTCCGCACAATAAATGTCCGGAGCATCTGCTCCTCCTGCAATCAAAGCCTGATCGAGAGCTGGTTGGTACGCTCCATCGGTTGTTGCGATTATGGTTGTCTTGATTTCATAATCGAATTCCGGATGCAGTTCTTTGTATTTTTCCAACATTTTCGGGACTTCGTCCGTGAAGCTCCACAGATTAATGACTTTCGGTCCTGCTCCTGTAACTGGAGTTTCAGCTGCTCCAGTGGCAAACATCGGTGTCAAGCACACCAGTAAGATGAGACCAATAACAAATCCCACTTTTCGAGCCATATTCAAACCTCCTTCCTTTATCATGCCGTGAATTTGGTTCATCCGGCATGTACGACCATGTAATGTTCCGGATTACAACAGTAATCGGCAGGTCTAACCGGCATCCTACCCCTGAATCTTACCCTATAATCTGAGAGTTCACGGCGGTAGTAGGCATATGGCTTGAATTCATATAGGACATTTATCCTATGCACTCTCACATTTCTTTGCTTTTCATCCATTTGATGGCAAATTTTCTCAATCCACCTGCATCGCCGATTGATAATTTGCGTCTGATATTATCACGATAGACATTGATGGTCTTGAAAGATAAATGTAATGCTTCGGCAATTTCAGAAATACCAAAGCCCTGTCCGATCAAACGAAACACTTCCTGCTCCCTCACACTTAGCAGCACGACCGGATCAGATTCAACTTTGGTCTTATTCGCAAATATCGAATCCAACATTCGCTCATGCATAGCCATGGAAACATAAATCTTGCCTTGTATGACCGTTTCTATCGCTTCAAGCAGAGTTTCTGCAGCCTCTTGTTTCATCACATATCCTTTGGCTCCGGACTTGAGTGCGGTAGAAGCATAGATTACCTCATCGTACATTGATACGACAACCTGCAAAATATCCGGATACAATGATTTGACTGTTTTAACCAATTCAAGACCATTTTCTTGATGTAAGGCGATGTCGACTAACAGTACATGTGGTTGACGGGCTTCTATGGCTTGCAGCGCTTCGGAAATCGTGGAGGCTTCACCGATCACATGATAGGATCGTATGTTCTCGATAACGCTGACCAAGCCTTGCCTGAACAACGGATGATCATCGACCACGACAAACTCGTATTGTTGTTTCATCCCATCACTCCCAAATCACGATTTTTACGGTCGTTCCATGTCGTGATGAATCTACTGATAATTCTGCTTGAGCTATGCTAGCCCGGTTGCGCATAATCCGTAATCCCAACGCTCCATCACGTATTCGTTCGGGAAGCCCGATCCCGTCATCAACAACACTTGCCATGTAACACACACGTTCTTTTTCTTCAACTATCGTCTTTAATGAAATCGTCACTAATCTTGCCCTTGAATGTTTGACCGCATTGTTCAATGCCTCTTGAATAATTCGAAACACTTGTAAAGCACGGTCCGTATCAGCTATTTCAAAAGAGGGGTCAGCTTCGATGTTCACATCAACTTTAACATATCTTCTTGTGTCCGCGACCAAAGCTTCGATACGTTCGAGGAACGTATGGGCTTCCATCTCTATTGGCAGCAACCCTCTTGATATTGTTTTAATCTTGCTGATCGATTCACTGAGAAGATGACTGATTTGTTCTAACATTTCAACGTCAACCTGATGGTTATCCTTCGCAATCTTGCGTACCGATGAAGCCAATAACGAGATTCCAAGCAGATGTTGGCATAGATCGTCATGAAGTTCCTGGCCTATCCTTTCCATCGTTTTGGATGAAATTTCCATTACTTCATGCTCAAGTTCGGTTCGGCGTTTGATTTCATTCGATAACTCGCGGTTTGTCCTGATAAGATCTTTCGTTCTCAATGATACCTTTTCTGCCAATATTTGTTCATGTGATTTGATTTGTTCAAGTAACAACGTCCCTTTTAAGTTACTCGAAATCTGTTCCTGCAGCACATCATACAATGCAGGAATGACTATACCTATTGGAACCAACAGATACCCCAGTGGCTCGGAAATATACACCAATGGCATCAGTATCCATTGACCACGTTTCCATACCTGGCCTTCTTCTGCAGGCAGCAATTCAGCATGATTGAATTCAACGGGCAATTGTGGGGTTTCTGAGTTCTTTCTGTTCATACTCATCAATAGACGAGCTCTTCCCGGTTTTTTAGTAAATCCTACCAAGTATCCTCTATCAATGCCAAAGAGTTCCAGACCCTTCTTTAGGTTGGAAAGCATTTCGTTGAGTTCGAATGTTCCCGCCAACATTGCACTTACTTGTCGCAGTGTCTCAAACGATGCTTCAGTCATAATTCTTTTCGCAGCTTGGTATCGGCCGATCTTCTCACCGGTAAAAGCCCTGGCAGCTCCCATGAGCTTCGACAGGGAAGCCCCATTTGCTACGGGACTTTCAATACAATTATTCTCAATAATCGATAGATATTCATTCCACCTATCTACCGTTCCGCTTTCGGCAATGGTTTTATCGATCGCCTTGTTAAGATGCATGATCATCTCTTCGTAATTGCCTTTGCGGACCAGGATCATCAGATCAAAAATCGCCTGGCGTTCTGAAGCACTGACATATCTGGGGAATTCTGTCAGCTCAGGCTGATATCTGAAATGCGGACCACATCCGCACGATTCGCGGATAATGGTAGAACATGAAAGAACAATATGCTCTTCCTTCTCGCCTTGCATGATACGATCGAGCAAAGCAACGGCATGAGCTCCAAGATCCCTCAGCGGCTGAACCACCGTCGTCAGAGGAGGCTGGGAATAACGAGCGACTTCCAACCCGTCGAACCCAATGACTGAAACATCATCAGGCACACTGATATTCCTGTACGCCAATTGTTCCAACGCACCTTGGGCCATCCTGTCGTTATGACAGACAATCGCATCAAACGGTAGACCAGATTCGATAAACTGATCTACCGCTTTAATACCGGAATCCTGGGTGAAGGTACCGAAGAACGAAAGTTCAGGCGCTAATTGAAGATTTCTCGATTTGAGCGTGTCCAATACTGCAAGTTGACGACTGATTACCTCCTCATGCCCCGCCGGACCGCTTATCAGCGCGAAGTTGCGCCGCCCATGCTCATTTATGAGATGTTCGACCAATTCTGAGATACCTCGAGAACCCTCCACAGTAATATCAGACATCCCGGGAATATGCATTCCGACAGAAACTTTCGGCAGCGATTCCCATGGAGTAAAGAACTCCTTGAGGTCCTTTGAAGAGAAGAATGTTGCCAGTGATGAAGAAATAATGATTAACCCATCAATATTTTGATCACTGGCCAAATGATATGCCATATTTGATGAGGCTTCGGACGCTATGGGAGATCCTAGTCGGGAACCTAAGAACGAAATCGAACTAAAATTCCGATTATGGGCTTCTTGTTCAATCGCCCGCCAGATGGTCGATTGGTACCCATCGTCGAGAGACGCGGTAAAAATCCCAATACATCGAGAAGATTTTTCCATGTATCTATACTCCCGGGCTAGTGATATCTCCAATGATATCCGATACTATCAGGAAAACAAACTCAATAGTTTACAAAGGCCCTATACAAACATCGCTAGTTGCGTTCAAACACAGAGATACGAATTCGTGTGTGAGAATCCGTCTTACTACTGTCCCAACGCTGATTCGTCAGTCTCAGCATCACCTGCTGTCCTGCCGACCGAATCGATACCGTTAAGACACCCTGACTTGGATGCATAGCCTTCTTCACAAATGGCAATATTCTGTCCATTCGAAGCTAGCAACCTGAAGCGATATTGACCGGCGGTATCGAGATACACCTCATATTTCGGGAACCCTTTCTTTTCTACCTTCTGGAGTGTTTGGTCTTCTACCTGAACCGAAGCGTTCTTCTTGACCGAAGCAATACCGTCACGACAAGCTTTCAAAGATGAATAATTCTGACTTGTTAAAATTGTCACGGCATTTGCAGCTTGGAGACTGAATCGAAAAAAACCTTTCGGTGTTTTGGTTACAATAAATTTGCCTGGCATAGTCATATCCCCTTTTAGTGATGATTTCTTTAACTATACCATCTTTTTTATGCATCGCATACAAAAAAGGCTAAATTACAGATATATGGAAAACCAAGTAACTTCTATCATGATAAATTATTAGTTATATAATGACGGGGATTCCAAGTCTGGTTATTTTGGAAATATCTCATTATTGTAAGTTGATTGCACCGCAAACGGAGGGTTTTGGTTGATTAGATTCAAGAATGTGCGTTGGAGCAGATTTTTAAAAGATGTATTTATTTGTTCACTTGGGGCTTACGGAGGACCAGAAGCCCATTACGGAGTATTCACCGATCAGTTGATAGCAAAAAGACAGTATCTTACAGAAGAAGAATTGATTGAGTTGATCGCTCTTACGGGATTGCTTCCAGGCCCGAGCAGCACGCAAACGATAGTCGCAATCGGATACAAGGTGGGGGGCCCGGTATTGGCTTTGCTCACCATGGTGGTATGGGCATTACCCGTACTCTTGTTCATGACAGCTTGTTCATTTTTAAGCCAGTGGCTTGATATCATGAATCGTTCCGAGGATAGTTTGCGCTTCATAGGGCCGATGGCTGTCGGTTTTATCATAATCGCAGCCTTTCGCATCGGGCGTAAAGTCATAGCAGATGCCATGACACTTGCTTTGTTTATATTCGGCGGGGCGATCACCTACCTCTTCAGATATCCATGGGTATATCCTGTGGTTTTGATTGTCGGAGGGATAGTGAGTGTCATCTCATCAAAAGAAAAGCGACTGCTCAACCGTGTCCAAACACACCCTAAATGGATCTATCTCATTCTTTTCGTACTATTTGCCATTGGAGCGCTCCTTCTGTCACTTGTGTGGAACAATACGCTAATCAAATTATTTGAATCGTTTTATCGCTACGGATATCTGGTAATCGGAGGCGGGCAAGTCGTAGTCCCATTGATGTACAACGAACTTGTCGAAGTGAACCGTTATATGAGCTCCTCGGAGTTCTTGACCGGATTCGGATTGGTGCAGGGAGTGCCGGGACCGATGTTTAGTTTCAGTGCTTATGCGGGAGGCATGGCTTCTCGTGGTTCTACCGTATTCAATCAGGTTGCCGGTGCGCTAATAAGCGGGGTAGCGATTTTTTTACCCGGACTCTTACTCATCTATTTTGTTTATCCGATGTGGGAAGCCCTAAAGAGTATCACGATTGTTCGTGTCTCCTTTAAGGGAATTGTTGCTGTCGCAGCCGGCTTGATCGCTGCTTCGGCTATTGTTCTCATCCAAAAAAATGGTGTTTCACTGGAGAATAGTATTGCTATGATCGTAACGGTCGCAGTGTTGGCAACAAAAAAAATCCCTGCGCCGATTCTAGTGCTGATCGCATTGCTTGTTGGATTCTTAGTGTAAAAATACTGGTAAAATCTTCAATAATTCTATGATTATTTATTGATTACTTTCCTACATTTCTGTAGGATCGACACATGAAACCAGCTGCAGAGCTACAGGTTCTATACGATATCAGTCGGATATTGGATGAAACGGATGACCTGAAAAGCATCCTCACCCCGATCCTTCTGGCAATCTCGAGCCATACTCCTATGGTCCGGGGTGCGATCACTCTCCTGAATCGAAATACAAAAGAAATACTTATTGAATCAGCGTATGGATTAACTGATATCCAACAACAGAAAGGAAGATATCGGATAGGGGAAGGGATCACTGGAATTGTTGTCGAGAGCGGTCACCATCTCGTAATCCCGGACATTTCAAAAGACAGTCGTTATATGAATAAGACCGGTGCGGAAACGGATTTGATTAAAGAAAGACATCGAATCTCATTTTTCAGCATTCCCATCCATAGCGGCCATGAAATTATCGGCACTCTTAACATCTCATTCATGGATTGCAATGATGATGATTTTGATAGGTATCTTAAGTTCTTGTCCGTTATCTCATCGATGGTCGCCAGGGCTGTTCGCATTCGTCAAGAATTACGTGAAGAGAAGGAACAACTTCTTGATGAGAATCGCAGGCTGAAGGCTGAATTGAAAGAATGTTTTACTCCGGAGCGAATTATCGGAAGATCACATTCGATGAAAGAGTTATTCGATCTCATCGCAAAAGTGAGCAAAAGTGATGCCACCGTATTAATCAGGGGCGAAAGTGGAACCGGGAAAGAATTGGTAGCACAAGAAATACATGATAATAGTTATCGATCCGAAAGACCGTTTGTGAAGGTCAATTGTGCCGCCCTACCCGCAAACATTATTGAAAGCGAACTATTCGGACATGAAAAAGGAGCTTTCAGCGGAGCCTATGCCTTACATAAGGGACGATTTGAACTAGCAGATCAAGGAACGTTGTTTCTCGATGAAATCGGTGAACTTTCATCAGGAATGCAGGTAAAACTACTTAGGGTGTTGCAAGAACACGAGTTCGAACGTGTCGGAGGCACACGTACGATTAAAGTTGATGTGCGAATTATCGCAGCTACCAATCGCAATCTTGAAGAAGAACTGCGTAAAGGAACCTTCAGGGAAGACCTCTATTATCGGCTGAATGTCTTTCCCCTTCATATTCCACCGTTACGAGAACGAAAATCTGATATTCTGTTGTTATGCGATCACTTCATCGAAAAATATAACCGTAAGAACAATCGAAACGTGAAACGGATAAGCAGTACAGCAATCGATCTGCTTATGATGTATCATTGGCCGGGCAACGTAAGGGAGCTGGAGAATTGCATCGAACGTTCTGTCATCATAAGCCAGGATGATGTAATCCATGGCCATTTGTTACCACCCAGCCTGCAATCTGCCGAATCTTCCGACACGCAAAGCAAAACAACATTACGACAATCACTGGAGGCTTTGGAATACGAACTGATCGCCGAAGCATTGAAACAGACACGGGGCAACCAATCGAAAGCAGCCCAACAACTAGGTATCACCGAAAGGATCATGGGATTGCGAATTGAGAAATACTGCTTTGATTCGAGCAGATACCGATGATAACAAGCGACAATCATGTAGGATCAATCCATGAAATCCTACATAATTGTCGCTTTTGTGTATTGTAGATTTACGGACTATTCATAATTGAAAATATACGCCTTTTTATTTTTATTCATTTCATTATAACTACTTAAATACTTATTCTAATAAAACATCAGGATAACAGAGATTATTTGGCACGAAGCATGCATATGATTCCTTCATAACATCCTTTGGAGGCATCGTATGAAAAGCCGTATCGTAGTCATGATACTGATACTACTGGCCTGTACCCTATCCGGCATAGGTGCTGATGAAATTTCCAGTGCGATCACCTTACACCAAGACTCGTTCGACATGATTTGGTTACTCGTCGCCGGGTCACTCGTCTTTTTCATGCAGGCAGGTTTCGCTATGGTGGAAATCGGGTTAACCCGTGCAAAAAATGCGGGAAACATCATCATGAAGAATTTGATGGATTTCTGTGCAGGGTCCCTTATGTTTTGGATGTTCGGATGGGCATTGATGTATGGGGAATCAGTGAACGGATTATTTGGGTTCTCACAATTTTTCATCGGTGGAAATGACATGGTGTTATTCAGGAACTGGATGTTTCAGGTAGTATTTGCCGCTACGGCGGCAACTATCGTTTCTGGTGCGATGGCAGAACGGACTAAATTTTCAGCTTACCTCATCTACAGCATATTCATTTCAGCACTCATATACCCGATATCCGGGCATTGGATATGGGGAGGAGGATGGCTTTCGCGTATAGGATTTTTTGACTTCGCCGGTTCTACCGTCGTTCATTCAGTCGGAGGTTGGGCTTCTTTGGTAGGGACTATGGCATTAGGACCAAGAATTGGGAAATATGTATCTCAGGGATCAGTCGTAACCTCAAAACCAATATTGGGCCACAACTTGCCACTTGCGTGTCTTGGCGTGTTCATTCTCTGGTTCGGCTGGTACGGGTTCAACCCGGGATCCACTCTCAGCGGTACCGATCCGACAATGGCCTTGGTGGCAACGACTACAACACTCAGCGCTTCTGCCGGTGCTATAGGTGCAATGATCGTATCATGGATAAAATTTAAAAACCCCGATGTGAGCATGTCGTTGAACGGAGCTTTAGCCGGATTGGTCGGTATAACCGCCTCCACGGCCGTCGTTTCTCCATTAAGTGCGATAATAATCGGTTTGATTTCTGGATTCATCGTCGTGTTCTCAATTGAGTTTATCGATAAAATCTTACATATCGACGATCCCGTCGGAGCAATAAGCGTACATGGAATCTGTGGGGTATGGGGGACTCTTGCGGTTGGATTATTTGGTAACACCACGCACATAAAAGGCCTCTTTTTCGGAGGTGGATTCAAGCAACTCGGAATTCAATTTTTAGGGGTAGTCACTGTAGGTGTTTGGGTGATGGCAACAACGGGAATACTATTTGCAATCATTAAGAAGTCCCATGGTCTGCGGGTGAGCAAACATGAAGAATTGGCAGGACTCGATCTTGCAGAACACAGTACTGAATCCTATTCCGGATTCCAGATTTTTACGAATATGTGAATCCATGATGTGAAGGTAATCATATGAAACTGATAGTAGCGTATATCCAACCAGAAAAATTGAATGATGTAAAACAAGAACTTTACCGACGAGAGATTTTCAAGATATCGGTATCCAATTCGCTCGGATGCGGGCAACAGAAGGGATACAAAAAAGTATACCGGGGTGTAGATATCGAAGTCAATCTATTGAAAAAAGTCAGGATTGAAATAGCGGTAAATGATGCATTCGTTGAACCTACAATTGAAGCAATCCTTGACGGTGCACAAACGAGCGTGATTGGTGACGGCAAAATTTTTGTCCTTCCAATAGAACAATGCATTCGTATCAGGAATAGGGAAAACGGTCCGCAAGCAATTGGATAAACCCTTTCAAGAAGATACCAAGTTGATGATGACACCCGGCGATTTACAAGGAGTAAAGCTTATATGACTAATTCTGTTGATTTTTCGAAGACTTCAATGGCTGAAATTTATGGAAGCAATTGTTTCAGTGACGCAACGATGAAGGAGCACCTTCCAAAAAAAGTGTATGAGGAACTCAAGGCAGTCCAGGAGGGAAAGCTTTCACTATCCCTTCCTTCCGCGGAGGTGATTGCCAAGGAAATGAAAGATTGGGCAATCAGTAAAGGAGCAACGCATTTCACTCATTGGTTCCAACCGCTAACCGGTCTCACCGCTGAAAAACAGGATTCGTTCATATCACCAAGCCATGACGGGAAAATTCTTGTCGAATTTAATGGGAAGGAGCTGATCCAAGGAGAACCGGATGCCTCATCTTTTCCCAACGGAGGACTTCGTACCACCTTTGAAGCCCGGGGTTACACCGCGTGGGATACAAGTTCCCCAGCAGTGATAAAGGATGCCAATGGTGTTAAAATCCTTGCTATCCCAACAGCATTCGTTTCATACCACGGAGAAGCACTCGATAAGAAAGTTCCACTTTTACGATCGATGGCTGCCATCGACACGCAAGCAATTCGAGTATTGCGGGCATTAGGTAATACCACTTCCAAACGAGTATTCCCAAATGTTGGGCCTGAGCAAGAATATTTTTTGATAGATGAAGCTTTGTTTGAAAAAAGACCCGATTTGCGCCTATGCGGACGTACTGTATTTGGCACTCTGGGAGCAAAAGGACAGGAAATGGCCGACCATTATTTCGGCGCTATAAAAGAACGGGTCGCACTGTTCATGGCGGAATTGAACCTTCAACTATGGAAACTTGGAATTTCTGCAAAAACCCAGCACAATGAAGTTGCTCCCAATCAATTCGAAATAGCCACAGTATATGATTCAGCCAATATTTCAACTGATACCAACCAATTGCTCATGGAAGTTATCAAGACCGTTGCCAAGCACCATCATATGGTGGCTCTCTTGCACGAAAAACCTTTTGCGCAGGTAAATGGATCGGGTAAGCACAACAACTGGTCACTTGCTACCGACGATGGACAGAATCTGCTCAGCCCGGGAGACAGTCCTGAAGAAAATGCTCAGTTCTTATTATTCCTGACAGGAATTATTTCGGCAGTCGATGAATATGCCACACTGTTGAGGATATCAACAGCAACTGCGGGAAATGATTACCGTTTGGGAGCCCATGAGGCACCCCCGGCAATCGTATCGATTTTCCTTGGTGATCAACTTACCGAGATCCTTGATTGCATTACTGAAGAACGTCCTCTGGTGAAACAGAACGGACGCCTGATTGAAATAGGACTTTCAACCATACCAGACTTCCCAAAGGATGCTATAGATCGTAACCGTACTTCGCCTTTTGCATTTACAGGAAATAAATTTGAATTCAGAATGGTTGGTTCTTCGCAATCTTTAGCAGGACCAAACACCATGTTAAATGCCGCGGTGGCTGATGTCCTCTGCACAATCGCTGATCGTCTTGATACGTGTGATGACGTCATGGCAGAAGTCAGATCAATTATCAAAGAGTTCTACCGAGATCATAAACGTATCATTTTCAACGGCAATGGATATTGCGAGGAATGGGTTCGGGAAGCTGAAAAAAGAGGACTTGAGAATCTGGATTGTACTGTAGAAGCCCTTTCACACCTTACCGATTCCAAATATATCGAGATGCTGCAAAAGCATCGGATATTTTCTTTTTCAGAATTACGATCGCGGCAGGAAATATATCTCGATGCTTATTGCAAGCAAATCAACATCGAAGCAAGCCTGATGATTGAAATGATAAAAAACAACATCATAGGTGCTTCAAATCGATATCTCATTGAAATCCTATCTTCTGTGCAATTGCAGAAAGCCAATGGTCTCGAATCAAAACAACTTAAGGTAATTTCAAGGATGCTCACTGAATGCATCGACAAGGCGATTGTTGATGCAAACCTACTCGAGTCGCTATTAAGTGAAGCGAATGAATTGGATAAAGGGGTATTGGCTGCTGCAAGATTCTTTAGGACAAAAATAGTCCCTGTGATGAAAGATCTTCGATTAGATGGTGATGAATTGGAGAAGTTGACCGTCAGATCATATTGGCCGTTTCCGACATACGAAGACATGCTGTTCAGGTTATAAAAGTGAAAGGAATCCTATGCAAGAGAAACAAGCTTCAAATGAGGTAAACAATTATCTTAATCAATATGAACAATTAGTACAGAACGGTAGATATGGGCTGTATCGTCAGGAATTTGAGCATGATTCGTGCGGTGTTGGGTTTGTAGCCCACCTTGATGGAAGACCACGTTATGAAACCATCGCCAACGGCTTGCATGTATTGCAGCGAATGCAACACAGGGGAGCCATAGGCGGTGACAAAGAAACCGGCGATGGTTCGGGAGTCATGGTGCAAATTCCAATCGAATTCTTTTGCAACCGTGTTTCACATATTCCGTTATCAGATGTCGCCTCTTATGCCATCGGTATGTTCTTCCTTCCGAAATCCGATAATCTGAGAGAACAATGTATCTCGATTGTCGAAAAAACATGTAATGAACAAGGATTTTCGGTACTTGGTTGGAGAAAGGTCCCTGTCGACGAAGAAGTTCTCGGCGCCTTTGCCCGCTCGACGGAACCTGCGATAATGCAAGCCTTCATCACGTGGAATGAAAACGAAGACCAACATCTCCAACAAAAATTGTATGTCCTCAGAAGGACCATCGAAAAGACTGTCGCAGCAGCTGACTACGCACTCGATCAATTTTACATTTGCAGTCTTTCAAATACTGTGATTGTGTACAAAGGAATGCTCACCCAAGATCAAGTCTCCCGATACTTCATTGATTTGAATGATGAATTGTTCAAGAGTTCCTTTTGTATTGTTCATTCACGTTTCAGCACTAATACGCTCCCGCAGTGGAAACTTGCCCAGCCATTCAGATTCATGGCTCACAATGGAGAAATCAATACACTGAAGGCAAACATACACCGTCAAAAAAACCGAGAAGGATTTATGACTTCGCGTGTTTTGGGTAAGGATCTTGAAAAAGTAATACCGGTCATCGATGAGAGCGGAAGTGATTCATCGATGTTCGATAATGTCCTTGAGTTGTTCGTAACAGCCGGCCGTAGCATTCCGCATGTCATGACGATGATGATTCCCGAAGCTTATTCGCCCGAAATCCAGATGAGTGCCGATAAACGAGCTTTCTATGAATATCATTCGCCGATCATGGAACCGTGGGATGGTCCGGCAGCAGTTGTCTTTACAGACGGAAGATATCTCGGAGCAACTTTGGATCGTAACGGATTGCGTCCGGCTCGTTATACGATTACTAGAGACGGTTTGATTGTCCTGGCTTCTGAAACAGGGGTGTTGGATGTTCCTGAAAGTAATATCATATCAAAAGGACGTCTTTACCCCGGAAAGATGTTCCTTGTGGATTTACAGCAACATTGCATCATCCCCGACAACGTAATCAAAGCAAAATTATCTCGCCAATATCCGTATAGGAGATGGATAAAAGATAGTCGAATCGAATTAAGAGGGTTGTTTAATCCGTCACAAGTTCCTGCGATAGATCATCAGGAGTTGTTAGAGAAACACATATTATTCGGATACACCGATGAAGATTTAAAGGTGATTTTAACTCCGATGGCGAGCCAAGGACAGGAAGCTATCGGGTCAATGGGAAATGATACCGGCTTGGCAGTGCTTTCAGATAAGAGTCATCTACTTTTTTCATATTTCAAGCAAATATTCGCTCAGGTGACAAATCCACCGATTGACCCCCTTCGCGAACAATTGATGATGTCGCTAGAAAGCTTTATCGAAAACGCGAGCAATCCGTTGGATATTGACGAACGCCAATATCGAAGTCTGAAATTATACCATCCCATTCTCAGTTCTCGCGATATGGTCAGAATTCGGACGAATCCCCATGAAGACCTTCATCCTGCAGATATCGATATCACCTTTGATCCCGAAGATGGCAAAGACGCCCTGGAACGGGCTATGCGAAGAATTTGTATTGAAGTTGAAACACTTGCGAGCCAAGGTCATTCGATGATGATCTTAACCGATACGCATGCAAAGAGAGGCAGAGCCCCTATCCCTTCGCTGTTAGCGGTTTCCGGAGTCCATCAATACATGATGGAGAGAAACATGCGCAGCAATATCGGTATCATCGCTGAAACAGGCGAAGTAAGGGAAGTGTTCCACTTTGCCCTGTTGGTCGCCTACGGTTGCGATGCCATATGCCCTTATATCGCCTTTTCAACTATTCGCCAACTTTCCGAAGAAGGCAAACTTGGAACACTATCCGCCGAGACCGCCGCTGACAATTATGTAAATGCCATTAAAAAAGGATTGTTGAAAACATTTAGTAGGATGGGAATCTCAACATTGCATAGTTATTTTGACATCCGGTCATTTGAAGCACTTGGATTGGGCAATCCCCTGATCGAACAATATTTCAAAGGTACCGTTTCCAGAATCGGAGGTATCGGATTCAAGGAGCTTACCTGGGAAATCATGCAGCGATATAACCAGGCCTATCCTGCACATAGGCAAATGCCCAAGCTAAGGCAAGCCGGGGGTTTTTATCGGTACCGGCGCGATGGAGTTCCGCACTACTGGTCTTTTCAAGCAATCAGTTTGCTACAACAGGCTACTAAAACTGAAGATTATGCAATATTCAAGAATTTTACCTCTCACATGGATGGATCCTATCGAACCATAGGAGAAATCCGAGGGTTTCTTGACTTTAAGGAAACTGTTGCCATTCCTATCGAAGAAGTTGAGCCGATTGAAACCATCATGCGAAGATTTGCTTCAGCCGCGATGTCGATCGGGTCAATCAGTAAAGAAGCCCATGAAACAGTCGCGATTGCGATGAATAGGATTGGAGCAAAAAGTAATAGCGGTGAAGGCGGAGAAGATCCAAAGCGTTCATCACCCTTGGACAATGGAGACTCGATGCGTTCCCGCATCAAACAAATCGCTTCAGGCAGATTCGGGGTGACTACCGAATATGTGATGAGTGCCGATGAACTTCAGATTAAAATGGCTCAGGGAGCCAAACCCGGAGAAGGCGGACAATTACCCGGTAACAAGGTAACTGATTACATTGCCAGCATACGACACACGGTCCCGGGTGTTACTCTTATAAGTCCTCCGCCACATCATGATATCTATTCGATCGAAGATCTGGCTCAACTGATCTACGATTTGAAACAGGTCAATTCAGAGGCGCAAATCTCGGTGAAGCTGGTATCAGAACCAGGTGTGGGAACCATTGCTTCGGGCGTCGTAAAGGCAAAAGCGGATAAGATCCTCATCTCGGGGCAAAATGGTGGTACCGGAGCGGCACCTTTAACCGCAATCCGTCATGTGGGACTCCCATGGGAGCTTGGATTAGCAGAGACACAACAGTCATTGTTCATTAATAACCTGCGACAGCAAGTGATTGTTCAAGTGGACGGTCATTTGAAAACAGGTCGTGATCTGGCTATTGCAACATTGTTAGGAGCAGAAGAGTATTGTTTCGGGACATCATTGCTTATCACATTGGGATGTATGATGGTACGCAAATGTCATTTGAACATGTGCCCGTTTGGAGTGGCAACCCAACATCCTGACTTGCGGTCTCATTTTCATGGAAAAGCTGATTACATTGTTACATTCCTTCGTTTTCTTGCAACCGAGTTTAGAGAATACATGGCTCGATTGGGATTCAGGACAGTAGAAGAAATGGTCGGACGTTCCGATATGTTAAAGTCAACCGTCCCGACCGACAGCATCAAAGGCAGGACAATAACACTTGATGCCCTAATCGATTTTCCACGTCGTCATGATAGGAAACTGATGCATGCTCAGAAAATCAACCCAACATTGCCCACTTCAGAATTTGATAAAAGATTACAGGCTTTTCTAACCGAAGAATTCTGGAAATTCCCATATCCGGTTTCGTTGGAATTCCCTATAGCCAACACAGACAGAACCGTTGGCGGCTCGCTCAGCGGAAGAATCATAAAACAATTCGGTTCGAAGGGACTTGCGGACAATACGATACAGGTCACTTTGCATGGATCTGCGGGACAGAGTTTTGGAGCATTTCTCGCTCCGGGATTGTTTCTTCGGTTAATCGGAGAAGCGAATGATTATCTGGGAAAAGCAATGAGTGGTGGTCGAATCGCAGTTGTCCAAGCACCAGAAACACGATTTAGGTCAGATAGGAATATCATCTGTGGAAATGTGGTTCTCTACGGAGCAACTGCCGGAGAAGTCTTTATCAATGGAATGGCAGGCGAGCGATTCGCTGTCCGTAACAGCGGGGCAATGGCAGTAGTCGAAGGAGTCGGAGATCATGGATGTGAATATATGACAGGGGGCATCGTAGCCGTTTTGGGGCAGACCGGTAAAAACTTCGCTGCAGGAATGAGCGGTGGGATAGCATATGTGTATGATCCTTCCGAGCTATTCGACACCCGATGTAACCTCGATACTGTAGAACTTGAAGGAGTTTGGGATATTGATGATCAAACCCGTCTAAAACAACTCATTGAACTACATGCAAAATACACAAAAAGTAAAATAGCAATGGCAATCTTAGAGGATTGGGAAGCTAAATATCCCCAGTTTGTAAAAGTAGTTCCGATCGAATACAAGAAGGTGTTGGAGCGGATGAAACAAAACGAATACCGGGATGAAGAAACCTTATCGGTCACGGAGGAAGTATATCATGGCTGATGCTCAAACAACATTTTTTACTGTTGAGCGGCAAGATGCTCCTTTCAGACCGGTTGATGAACGTATCAAGGATTTCGCTTCGGTACATCGCATGCTTTCAAATGAAACATTGAGACAACAGGCTTCACGGTGTCTTGATTGCGGGGTCCCTTTTTGTCACATGTATGCCTGCCCGCTAGGTAATAGGATTCCCGATTACAGCGAAGCCGTCACCCAGGACCATTGGAAAGAAGCTCTTGATATCTTGCACTCCACAAACAATTTTCCAGAATTCACAGGACGAATATGTCCCGGGCTTTGCGAAGCTTCTTGTACGCTCGCCGTAAATTTTTCAGCTAATACTTGCCAGAACATCGAAATGACAATCGTCGAACATGGTTGGAAGGAAGGATGGATACTTCCTGAGATTGCTAATTATAGGACTGGGAAGAAGGTAGCAATCATAGGTTCCGGACCAACAGGACTTGCCGCCGCACAACAATTGGTACGTCAGGGACACGAGGTAATCGTATTCGAACGATCTAAGCGCATCGGAGGGTTGTTGCATTACGGAATTCCAAATTTTAAGCTGGAAAAGTCCGTACTGGATCGAAGACTCGGGCAAATGCGACAAGAAGGAATACTATTTGAAACGGATGTGGAAGTCGGTCGTGATCTTTCAGCACGATACCTACTCCAGAAGTTCGATGCGATCTTGATTGCTTCGGGCTCTCCATCAGCTAGGAACATTCACGTGCCGGGAAGAACTCTTGATGGAATTCACTATGCTTTAGACTTTCTTTCTCAGCAAGCCGACTTATTGGAAGGCGATACCTTCAATAATGAAAAAACGATTGATCCCAAAGGAAAACATGTCGTCATCATAGGTGGAGGAGACACTGGCTCAGATTGTGCCGGAACAGCCATCAGACGCGGATGTGCATCTGTGACCCAGATTGAATTATTACCACAGCCACCAATTGAGCGACAGGTATCGAATCCGTGGCCACAGTGGCCGAGAATATTACGTACATCAAGTTCACATCAGGAAGGTGTGAAAAGATTGTGGGGCATCGAAACCAAAGAGTTTATCGGACATGATGGACATGTAAAGGAAATACTTTGCAAAAAAATATCATATGAAAATGGCAAACCGGTTCCCATCGATACATCAGAGTTCATCATCAAAGCTGATCTTGTGTTATTATGCCTGGGATTTATTCCTGATACCTCTTTATCACTATTTAAGGATTTTAATCTTTCTTTCAACGAATCAGGGTATATCCATATAGATGAGCAGTACAAAAGTTCAGTTGACAAGGTATTTGCTGCCGGTGATGTGGTTATCGGACCTTCATTGGTGGTACATGCCATCAAGCATGGACGGTTGTGTGCCCAATCGGTACATTCATATCTTTCTATCTGATTGTAAGTTCTTTACTTGGGCAGTGGCAGACGTACCAACAAGCTTGTTTACCTACCGTTATTGGGATGATCACGGGAAACACTTCCTCCATTTCTTTTTGAGGATGCTGTATGAACCTAAAGTAATCTCCGTGTTCCAGCCATTCAATTATGGTGGTTGCCAAAGACCTTTCTTCATCGTAGTCTTGGATAATAACGGCTTTTGTCGCGATTCTTTTCAACTCCGTGTAAAATGCCTTCCGTTTTTCTTTGGCTATCCCATGGGCAACATAACTAGTAAACACTACGTCAAATGATGAATCTGGAAAAGATAGTCCTTTGCCCGCTTCGCCTTGTACAAACGTCACATTGGGATGTCTCACTTTCTTTTTTGCTACTTCCAGCATCCTTTGAGCAGCATCTATTCCTGTTACAGTCAGACCTTTGGCTCCTAAAACAGCACAGAGAGCTCCGGTCCCACACCCAACATCACACACAGTTTGCATATGAGCAAGTGGTATCTTATCTCCATGGGAGTCGAGAATTTGGGCAAACCGTTTCATTTGATATCTATGGAACCAACCATAAATATGCGCAATGGAATTGAACAGATCTTTGGCCATCAAGACCTCGTGGCACATGATATCACATCGATACTTTGTGGTCGATACAAACCATTGAGTCCGAGTATCAATGTACATTAATATCGGGAAGTATCACCAATCGGGACCATTGAAGTGGATTATTCCCTCCGGCATTGAAGTTATCTTGACAGGTGAAAAAAATAATGAATCATGCACAAAATCCCTGACAACTTCCTGGCCATTTTCATTTCGAACATATATCAAAGGCTGACCGATTTTTATCCAATCAGCATCATAGTATAATTTCTCCACATGGGGACGGCAAAACAACAATCCGAATGCCATGTCTCGTTTGAAAGCTTCACTGTCGACAGACCAAAGGAGTTCATGAGCTAATCCCTTTCCGCGTTGTTCGGGCAATACGTATACATTTTGAATACCGAATATTGGATAATCAACATCTCCTATTGTAATGCTACGTTCAATCACCCCGCAATGAGCAACCGGATTGTCTTGATCGTCCATAATGACAACGGTCCAGTCGGGCAGAGCTCCTTTCCAACCTCGCTGGTATTCGAAATACCATGCACTGTGGGGAAACGTAAGGCACAGGTTATTCCTGATCTTACCATCGAGGTCTTCAGTTATTTCATGCTCGGC
>JAAYIV010000056.1 GCA_012523305.1 Spirochaetales bacterium | reverse complement strand
TACGCACAAGCTGATTTCATACACATCGTGAATCCTGGAAACATATCATCCACTGCTCCGATTAGTGATGTACAATTGACATTTGGTGTTTCGTATTCATTGTAACAACACGACAGTATGTGTGAAGCCTCTCCGAAGGGCTCGGAGTGGGGAGGCATATGTCAAGGAGTTATGGCGGAACTTGACAGTGAGAGTGTTAGCATGCAATCTACTCGTTTGATGTTGGAGAGTTTTTAGCTATGAAACGGATTATTGTAAGTGTCGCACTTTTTATCGTATTAACTTTCTCTATCTTTGCCTCAAATATGCATGAAATAATTCCGCTTAATAGTGGTTTTTATAACGATATTGATGCTTTATATTTAATGTCTGGCAACGGGACTCCTTCAAATGCGAGACCTTGGAGTAAAAGTGAAGCTCTTTTGATTCTCAATCGAATTACTTATGAACATTTAACGCTTCTTCAAAAAAGAGTATATACGGGTCTATATGAGCAAGTCACATCCAATCCATTCTTGTATGATAGAGATGATTTCGGATTTGGCTTTGGTTTTGACCTCAATGCAGAACTATATTGGCATTCAAACGGAGAACAATTTTTTATAGAACAAGACTGGGTGTATGATTTTGTACGAAGAAAACCCTTGTTGCGTTTACGATTTGATTTTGGGCTCTCCGATTTTGGTTATATTTATTCTGATCTGCAGTATGGTCGCAACTTGGCAAATGCCAATGATTTAACAAAAGATTTTAGCCAAGATGGAGTTGGCGCTATTGTCGAAAAAGGGGCTCCAGGTGTGCGTACAATCCATTCTGCAATCTACAGTAGAAGCTTCTTAACGAATATGCTGCCATTCAATGAAAGTTATGATATCGATTTTGAGACACCTAAGCGGGCTGTCTTTTCCTTTGGCGGGGATCATTGGAATGTTAACATAAGTAGAGACAAGGTCTCGTGGGGAAACGGGCACTCTGGAAATTTCATTGTCGATGATCATGTTGATTTCCATGAATTTGCCCGATTTAAATTCTTCTCTGAACATTTCTCGTATGATTGGCTAAATATATTCTTTCCAACGAGGACGAGTACTGGAGAAGTGCCCGACCAATCAATACGACTTCTGATGGCTCATAGATTGGAATTCCGATTGTGGAATTTTTTAACTTTCGCTCTTTCAGAAAATGTAATGTATTCCAATGATTTAATTGATTTTAGGTACCTCAATCCGGCATTTATTTATCACAACCTCAATAATACATCCATGTTCAATGCGATTGCTCACTTAGAGATGGATGTGATGGTATCTAAGGGACTAAACTTGTACGGCCAATATGTATTAGATCAAGCTAGGGCTCCCAATGAACCGGATACGCAAGCAGATGCTACCGGGTTTTTGGCCGGTATGGAGTATGTTGTAGAAGTTGGACCGGGATTTCTTAGTACATCGTTGGAGGCAGCTGTCACCTCTCCTGTCCTTTACAGGCGAAGCTATGTTGATTTTTTGATGTTCCGCCCTTATTTCACCCATGGGAATCCAAGTGGCCCCGGTTATGTTCTCGATTTTGATTTTATTGGATATAAGCATGGAAGTGATGTTCAAGTCTTGCAATGGGATGTAAATTATTCCACATTATCACACGTGGATGTTGGCTTGAGCATTATTGGACTTCGGGAGGGCAAAATAGATATATTCTATTCTAATGAAGGTATTACTGCCTATGAAGGAGCGACTCCCTCGGGTCCAGAAGTTCGGGAATCACTCATCATTTCACTCAACGGTACGTACGATTTTCCAAAATTATTCAATTCATTACTGCAAATTAGTCTCTGGGGAGAGTTGGATTGGGTAGGTCGGCGGACTTTTGTGAAAGCCTCTGGAATGTATAAAGATTACTCCAACGATGTACAACTCACCATGGGTGTAGGAATCTCATTATAGAGATTTTTGAAATGTACAGACCTCATTGGCCTTTTGATTCAGTCACATAGGGTATCATCAGGCGAAACCAAAGACATGATAGCCGGGTTAATGAAAGGAAATTTCAATTTGTATTTCCAGATGCTTTCTTATCAAGAGGTAACATTATCAAGAGGTAACATACATTATTAAATACAATTTTATTAGGATGAAATCAAATATTCAATGAGGTGTACATACTCCAAGAATGCCCTTCTCTTCCTGATTGTCAGTTCTCGAAGAATTTATTCCCAATATCCTTACGATACCAAGCACCTTCGAACTTGATTGCATCGATGTATTGATAGGCTTGTTTGTTGGCTTGGATGATATTTTGTCCTATCCCAACCACCGTTATATTACGTCCTCCAACGGTGGTAATTCTTCCATCGATGACATCCACCGCTCCATAAAACAACATCGGAAGGTTGGAGAATGAATTATGACCAATCACATTGGGTATCGGGTCAAGGATTTTCCCAACTTTGGGATTGTCAGGATATCCGGCACTTGCAACTACCACGGCAACGGTCGAATCGGTACTGACTTCTAGATGGAAGTCTTTCACGGTATCATTTTTCATGGCATCGAGAATTTCTACGATATCTGATCGTATCAATGGAACAATCGCTTGGGTCGCAGGATCGTTGAACCTAACGTGATAGTCTACGAGGAATGGTCCTTCCTTTGTAAGAATGACACTGAATGTCAGAACACCCTTATAAGCGAAACGTTCGACTCGCATTCCATACAGGGTAGGGGCTATGATATGATCTTCGATTTGCTTGCGAATTGATTGATTAAGTGGGACCGGGCAAATCGATCCCATGCCTCCTGTTGCGGATCCTTCGTCGGTTTCTTCGGTCTTCGTATAATCCGAACAGCTGGGTAACATCATGTAACCGTTGTTGTCGACAAATACTGTCAATGTCACAGGAAGACCGTCAACATGATTCTCAAGCAGTAATTTATCTGTTTTCAATATTCCTTTGCCAAATGTCATCAGAGTATCATAATCATTTGAGTCGACCATGATCCTGCTTGGTGCCATGGCATTTCTCTTAAGTACGAAACTTTCATTCGGATGACGTTTTAAATAAGAAGATAACGAGTCTTCATCAGCAAACAAATGATACGGAGGCATGGGGATATTGTGCCTGCTGGTAAAATTCCGAGCGAAATATCGGTCATCTTCAAGTTTCAATGCATGAACTGGTGCTCCGAACGTATCGATACCCCTTGCATTGAGATAATCGATCACTCCCGTGACTAACGGGGCTTCAGTACCGACAAAAACAAAATCAATACCATAATCCACACAAGCTCGGTATATATCCTCAGGAGATGAGGGATTCACATCTGGAAGATTTTTTGCTATCGATGCGGTTCCAGCGTTACCGCGAGCGACAAATAACGCATCGATAAGCTTGCTTTGTGAAAAAAGCCATGCCATCGCATGGTCTTTTGCACCAGAACCCAACACCAACACCTTCATATCGTTTCCTCCACAAGTGATACGAACTCCGGATCAACCAAAAAAGTAGCATGCATTAAGCAACAAGGTCAACTCTTCCCCAATCCGGCAATCGTTGAAGCACCTCACCGATGTTCTTCAGAAAGCCATTTGAATACCTCTTCATAGTCAGCGATTGAAGAGGCTTGTACCAATTCCTGCTTTGCCTTGGTGCTATGACTCATTCCCTTGAGATACGCTGCTGCGTGCTTGCGCATCTGGCGACAGGCGAGACGTTCTCCCACAATCGCACTGTGTAATTCCAGTTGTGTGCGCATTGCGGCGATTCTTTCTTCAATATCATGAAACGATGAGGTTGTGTTTGTTTCTAGCAATGTTATCGTATCTTGAAATATAAAAGGATTGCCGATTGCTCCTCTGGCAAACATCACCCCGTCGATTCTTGTTGTTTCCAGCATTTCTTTGGCAGCTTCGGCAGAAAACAGATCTCCAGAGCCAAAGACGGGAACTGATGGGTAAGATGAAGATACGAATCGTTTCAAGTCTGCTAAAGCTTGCCAATCTGCTTTACCAGCATACCCCATTGATTTGGTCCGTGCGTGCATCGTAATCATCGAAGCTCCCGCACTTAGCGCTGCTCCTGCGGTCTCTTCATAATTAATTGATTGCATGTCCCACCCCAGCCGGATCTTAACAGAAACGGGAACATCACATCCGTCTACGATTGTCTTTACAATATTGAAGATCTTCTTTGGTTCGACAAGCAAACTGGATCCCGCACCTGTTTTTACTACCTTGGGAACAGGACACCCGCAGTTAACGTCAATGACTGTCGGATTGAAAAGCAATACTCGCGGCAAGGCTCTGGCAACTACCTCGGCATCGCTCATGAATAATTGGATAGAGAATTGCTCTTCATTTTCGCTTCTGACCATCAACTCATCTGAGTTCTTGCCGCCTCGAGCGATTCCTTCGGCACTGACCATCTCAGAATACGTAAACGAAGCTCCATACCATTTGCACATGGTTCTAAAAGCCCTATCAGTATATCCGGCTAAAGGAGCTAGAAATATATTACCTTCGACGGTAACCGAACCAATTGTCACGGGATGATAGAGTGACGGGGATCGCATATGAAAATTTCCTTCAAAAGCGTTGTCAGGCATTCTCTGGCAGATGAAATGCACAGAGGCTGTTTCGATACAGGGCATCGCTGGCTTCTTCAAGCGAAATACCCCTAATATCGGCTACAGCTTGGGCTGTTTCAACCAAATAAGCAGGTTTGTTCCGTTTCCCCTTATATGCAGAAGGAACCATGAATGGGCTTTCCGATTCGATTAAAATCCGGTCCAGCGGAAGATTTGCAATCGTATCATGCAAGTGTTTTACATTCTTATAGGTGATATTCCCTGCGAATGAGAAATACAACGGAAGTTCGAGTGCTTGTCTGGCATATGCCCAATCTTCAGAATAACAGTGAAGAATTCCGCCTGCATCGCTGAGACGATTACGCAAGATGTCAAGAATATCTTTACCAGCCTCACGGTTGTGGATGACTACGGGCATCTGTAATGTACGGGCAATATCCAACTGTTTGATGAACAATTCAACTTGAGATCCTTTGTCACCATAGTTCCGGTAATAATCGAGTCCGGTTTCTCCAATCGCGACGACACGCTCCCATTTAGAATAATTATCGAGTTTGTGTTCCCAATCTTGCCCAGGATTGGTTACTTCAGAAGGAGACACCCCGACAGCGTGATACACGTTGGACGCAGTTTTCAAATTCTCATACACTTGAGTAAAATCAATGAGACTATTGCAAATGCTGACGATATGAGTAACCGACTTGCGCTTGGCAAGCTGTATGATGAGAAGCTGTTCCATTTGGTCTTCATGAATCAGGCCAATGTGTGCGTGAGTATCGAATAACTGCATATTGATTCCCAATCGTGACGAGAAATTAGTCTGTTATAGACTACATATGAAGATACCATGAACCTATGGTACCGTCAAGGAGCAATTGTATTTGACATTCTATACACTTCATGATAGTTTAGGAAGATGTTAATAAACAACTAAGGCTTTTTAACTTAAGTAGATAGGAGCAAGATGAAAAATATTGGAAATCAAAATACACAGGATCGCGATCCTGTTGCCCACGCCAATATGAAACAACGCCCCGACAGGGGCTTCATATATTTAGTACGCAATCCCTCTTCAAATGAAATTGTGGTCTGCGCATCGCCGAAGCGTTTGCAAAGGGGCCTGAAGGTAATCGCTCCGACACGTTACGGGCTGGACTATGGGGTCATTGTGGGCTCCGCGTGTCCGCTAGCACGGTACGAACCTGGATCTGTCAATCCCCAAGGTGCTTGCCTTCACAGCATCGCGAGTAGAGTTCCTGTCGATCCGGATGAAGATCTTGTTGCCGCGGCTGATCCGGAAGATTTGCAGATTGAACCAGTTTCTATTGGTGCTGAAGAACTTTCGCAAAAAACTGTTTCAGATGTGGTACAGGAAGATCTTTCAGATTTTCCTGAATCTGGGTGTGCGGATCAAGCCGAAGAGGTGCCGGTGGCGATCGATGGTGAGATCGATTGGATAGAACGGATCGCAACTGCGGACGATGAGACAAAGGTGCGTGAATTTGTCCAGCTTGAGGATGAAGCCTTACGTATCTGTCGTGAAAAAGTTGTTCGCCATGGACTGGATATGAAATTGGTTACAGCCCATTATCTGTTTGGGGAGCCAAAGATAATCTTTTTCTTTACCGCGGCTACGCGAGTTGATTTCAGGGAGTTGGTAAAGGATTTGGTATCGGTATTCAGGGTACGTATCGAATTGCGGCAAATAGGTGTTCGCGACGAATCGAGAGTGTTAGGTGGTTTAGCAGTATGTGGAAGGGACTTTTGTTGCCATTGCGTAACTGACAAACTCAATCCTGTCTCTATCAAAATGGCAAAAGAGCAAAATCTTTCACTCAATTCGACGAAAATTTCGGGGCCTTGCGGAAGACTTCTCTGTTGCCTTTCATATGAATATGATTTCTATTATGAAGAGAAACAGAAACTGCCTCCTGAAGGAAGCAAACTTAAAGTCCGTCAAGACCTTATGAGGGTTTCTGAGGTCAATCTGTTATCAAAAAAAATTTCTTTGACAGGCCCGGAGGGACGGTTCTTGACTATTCCCTTTGAAGCCGTCGGATACAATGAAGACACTTCTCGCTGGGAAATCGACAAACAGTACTTGAACGAAATTTTTTCAATATGATACAAATGATTATATTGACCCTAGTTATGGAGTATGATATGTTGTGTATCCGTCGGTTCGGACATCATTGAAACATGATTTGAACTCATACGATTGTCAATACTTTGGAGGTATTACGTGTTCAACAGCAGTTCCGCGGCGAAGAGAGAACGCCAGAATGAAAAGAGACGAATGAGAAATAGGGAGACGAAGAGTGCGGTCCGTACTGCCGTGAAGAAATTTCAGGCTGCGGTCACTGCAAGCGACAAGACCCTTGCAAAAGAGAAACTTGACCTTGCAATCAAGTTGATTGACACCGCAGGGAGTAAAGGGGTTCTCCATCGCAATAATGTTTCTAGGAAAAAATCAAGATTGTACGCTGTGTACAATAAGATGAATTGATTATAATATATATCATTAAATGTATAGAAAATTTTCATAGAGGAGACTTGCATGGAAACGCGAAAACTTACAAAAGCTGAGATTATCGAAAGCATTCAACAGAAACTTGAATTGAACAGGCCTGATATCCATAAAGTTATCGATGAATTCTTCGAGGAAGTAAAACGTGGACTTGAAGCTGATAGAGTTATTGAGCTCCGCGGTTTCGGCACCTTCGAAGTTCGCACTCGCAAAGGTCGCGAAAAAGCTCGCAACCCCAAAACCGGTGATCTTGTTGCCGTTGACACCCACGGTGTTGCAATCTTCCGCCCAGGAAAAGAGTTGAAAGATTCTGTGTGGAATCTGAGAGAAGAAAAGTAAAACCGAGCGATAATAGTGAATTTGTATGCTAAACGAGGACTCAAGTCTTATAGCTTGGAGATACTGCTCCTAGTACTTACAGCTGTTGTTTTCTCGTTCGCGTTCCCGGGATTTCTGTCAAACAGGGGAATCGGTGCGATTGCGTTTGTAGCGCTGATCCCTTTGTTTGCAATAATCAGGAACACCGGTTGGGCAGCGACTCCTATCTATGGATTTCTCTTTGGATTTACATTCTATTCATGTTTTAACTATTGGCTTACAACATTCCATCCGTTAGCTATTCTTATCGTCCCGATTATCAAGGGCGGTGAGATGATTTTATTATTCCCAGTTCTGAAAGCTGCTGATAAATTATTCAAACGGCATGGGTATCTTGTCCAGACGTGTATCTGGGTTGCGTATACCTATCTTGGACAATCATGGTTTGCTGGATATCCATATGGAACTGTGGGGTACGCAGTATATGAATTCTTACCATTTATCCAGATAGCTGATCTTACGGGAATTTGGGGTATAAACTTCATTATGATTCTTCCCCAAGCCCTATTAGGACGTTTTGTCGGAGATGTCCTAGCCAAGCACAACCAACATCTTAAAGAATTCTTGAAAAGTTATAAGATCACTGTCATTTCATATGCGATCGTACTCGTTGCAATCTTCATATATGGTTTTGTCATGATAGGGAAATGGAACGCTAAAGAGCCCGATAAAAACTGGAGGGTTGCTACAGTACAACATTCTGCGGACTCGTGGAAAGGTGGCTATGCAACCTATAAACGAAATTTCAATACCTTGAGGACCCTTAGTCTTCAGGCACTCCTGAAAGATCCTGAAATGATCATCTGGTCGGAAACGGCATTTGTACCTTCGGTATATTGGCATACTACCTACCGGACAGATGAAGAGACCGCCGATCTTGTTGAAGAGTTCGTTAATTTTGGAAAATCCCTTCCCATCCCGCTTCTAACCGGGAATCCCGAGGGAACCGTAAAAGATGAGACATTGCCACCATTGTTGGAAGATGGATCCTGGAACAGGATGGATTACAATACGGTAATCATGTTTGAGGACGGGCAAATAAAAAATACCTACAGAAAACAACACTTGGTGCCGTTCACTGAACATTTCCCTTATGAAAAACAAATGCCATGGCTATATAACCTACTACTTGCCAATGATTATAACTGGTGGGAAAAGGGATATGATCCGGTGGTGTTCGAAACCTCTAGCGGAGTGACATTCTCCACTCCGATTTGTTTCGAAGACGTATTCGGATATCTCACCGCTGGGTTCGTCCGTAACGGAGCTCATGTCATTGTCAACATGACCAATGACAGTTGGTCCGGTGCCGTATCGGCAGAAATGCAACATCTTGGCATGGCAGTGTTCAGATCGGTCGAAACTCGAAAATCGACAGTACGCGGAACTAACTCGGGAATGACGTGTGTAATTGAACCGACTGGAAAAATTGTCGATCCGATGGAGCCGTTTACCAAAGGCTTTTATATCTATGATGTGCCGGTATATACAAGTGAAGACCATACCCTCTATACTACACACGACGATTGGTTGGCTTTCATGATGATATACATCTCATTAGGCGTGTTAGCAATCGGAAGTATCAAAACAGCCGTGGTAAAAATCATGGAAGTACGACAAAAGCATAAAAAGAGCTAGAAGATATCATGCAATACTCAACAGTATCACTTTTCATCATCGGTACCGAATTGACCAGAGGTATAATCTCAGACAAACACGGGCAACTCATGGCTAATGAATTGACTCGTATGGGATACCATATCAATCGGATCGTAGTCGTTCCCGATGACGGGACTTTAGGCACTGTATTGCGACAATGCTTGCAAGAAAGCGATATTGTGATTCTTACCGGAGGATTGGGACCTACAAGCGATGATTTAACCAGATCCCTTGTCGCATCTATTGCCAATGTGCCGCTGGTGATGGATCAGAAATCATACGATGATCTATATGCGAGAGTCGGTGACAGGATCAACGGATCGAATATAAGACAAGTATACTTTCCTCAAGGGTTCAAACCGATTCCAAATCCGAAGGGAACAGCTCCCGGGTTTACCGGAACGTTGGAAGTAGAAAAAAACGGCAAGCTTTTTCCAATACTGTGCTATGCGATGCCCGGACCCCCTGTTGAAATGCATGAAATGTTTTATAAGCACGTTTTACCAGAACTGATTGCCTTGAGTGGCCACGAAGAGAGGGAGCGGGACGAGTTTTCGACATTCCTGATTCCGGAATCCAAACTGGAAGAAGCTTGCAGCCAGTGTGCTACCGAAGGCCTTCAATGGGGTACCCGTGCTCAGGAACATCGAATCAGTCTCTATATCAGCGGGAACGATGAACATGCCCGTTACATAATGCGAAAACAATTGGAACAAATTGTCGGAATCGGCTTGGTGCATGACGGGGACGTCGAAGCTGTCGATATCCTTTCCCAATATCTGGAAAACAGAGGGATGACAATCAGTTGTGCCGAATCATGCACGGGCGGATTGATGGCAAAATTGCTTACGGATAGATCGGGTAGTTCAGCTTGGTTCTGGGGTGGAATTGTAAGTTATGCCAACGAAGCGAAGATCCGTATGCTTACTGTCAGTCCGTCGATAATTGAAACGGACGGAGCAGTTTCACGGCGTTGTGTCGAAGCAATGGCTGAAGGAATGCTTGATATGTCAGGTTCTGATTGTGCTTGTGCGATTTCTGGTATTGCCGGACCTGAAGGAGGTACTACTGAGAAGCCGGTCGGTTTGATTTGGTTCGCATTTGCTTCGAAACATAGAAACACAGCTTCGATTTCATTGAGAATTAGTTCATATGGAAGGAGTTCTGTTCGTCGAAGGGCAGCCATAGCTGCATGTTTATTGACCTTTGCGTACCTGAATGGCATCGACTTGCTTGACAGGGTTCAATCCTGGCAATATATTTAAAGTATCCCGCAGGTTCACTGTATTACTTTTTGGTTATCGATCCTACAGCTTTCCTGCGAATTCATACAACCATACAGCTTTATTGTTTGTAGGTATTTCCAGTCGCTCACGAAGCGACCATTTGGAGACTCTCAATGACATCTGAAATTGAACAAGGTCCGGAGCTTTTCGAGACTCCGCAACCATCCGTTGACGAGGCGTCCACTGGACGAAAAAGCACCAAACGCATAATCCGTCGGCGTTCTGCAGATTCATCACAACAAGTCGTGGTGAAGGTGAAACAAGTCGAACCTATTTTAAATGAAGTAATTGAACCGCTTAACGCCGATCCGAAAGACACTGAATCGAGTATCAAAAAGAAGGAACACTTAGTCCAAGAGAGCGAGAAGAAATCAGGCGTACCGATTGTAGAAGTGTCTGCACCTGTTAATGCCAGTGAGGATGAGGTGAAATCGGAAAAGAATGATGAGACACCCCCTCCGGTAAAACGACGCGGAAGGCCACCACGTTCGGCAGCAACAAAAAAACAAGTACAGCAGGAGAAAAAAATTATTGATCCATCTGTTGAAACTGTTTCTGCAAAAAATGATGTGGAAAAGCCAGTTGTAACACCAGCTCCAGTGCCGGTTGTTTCCCAACCAAAACCTGTTGTTCAGAATAATCAAAATCATTTCAATGGTCGTCCTACACCACAAACCAGAAACCAACAGTCGCATTCTCAGGGATCCCAACGGAATAATCGTCAAAAGCAGCAACACCAGAAAAACGGTTATCAGAATCGGATGAACAAGAATCAGTTCCCTCAAGTCGATGATCTTTTTCCAGAATCGTTTGAGGATAATCCGAATGCGCCGAAGATAACTGTCAATGATTTATCTGTGATGAACATGCACACTTTACGCCAGAAAGCAAGCGAGTATGGCATGACCGATGATTTTATCCAAGATTTGAAGAAGCAAGAACTCATTGTTGAAATATTAAAATCCCATACAGCTTCAAAAGGTGTGATATTCGCATACGGTTCGTTGGAAATATTACCCGATGGATACGGATTTTTACGCTCACCTCAAAACAACTACCTTAGTGGACCGGAAGATATATATATATCACCGTCACAGATCAAACTTTTTAATTTAAAGACAGGCGATACGGTAGAAGGACAAATCCGTTCTCCGAGGGACGCTGAACGTTTCTTTGCCATGATGCGGGTTCAAAAAATAAATTATGATGATCCTGCAATTGCCAAGACGAGAGTTTCATTCGATAGCCTTACGCCATTGTATCCTGATGTGAGACTCAATCTTGAAACTGCGGAGGGTGATGTTTCAACCCGTATCATCAATTTGTTTTGCCCCATCGGGAAAGGCCAAAGAAGCCTTATCGTTGCTCCTCCTCGTGCAGGAAAGACGATTCTAATGCAAAAGATTGCCAATGCAATCAGTTCAAATCATCCCGAAGTGTATCTGATGGTATTACTGATTGATGAACGGCCTGAAGAAGTCACCGATATGCGACGAACGGTAAAAGGTGAGGTTATCGCTTCCACATTTGACGAACAAGCCACCAGGCACGTTTCTGTTGCAGAGATGGTTATTGAAAAAGCCAAGCGTTTGGTCGAACACAAACGTGATGTGGTAATCTTATTGGATAATATTACCCGACTTGCCAGAGCCTACAACCAAACAGTCCCTGCATCTGGAAAGATCCTTTCCGGTGGTGTCGATTCCAATGCATTGCACAAACCAAAACGATTTTTGGGTGCCGCAAGGAATATTGAGCATGGCGGAAGCCTTACCATCATCGCCTCGGCATTGATTGAAACCGGGTCCAGAATGGATGAAGTTATCTTCGAGGAATTCAAAGGCACGGGTAATAATGAAATCGTACTGGATAGAAGAATGTCCGAAAGAAGATTGTTTCCTGCGTTGAATATCAAGAAGTCGGGTACCAGGCGTGAAGATTTGCTGCTTACTCCCGAAGAGACCGCCAAGATATGGGCTTTGCGAAATGCCATCAACCCAATGGATGATATTGAGATGACCGAACTTCTGATTGACAAAATGCACAAAACAAAGAATAATGAAGCGTTTTTACGTTCCATGAACACCGGTGTAATGTAATCGGATTTGATATTGAAAGAGGTCTTCTGTCAAGGCAATGTCTGTAGCAGGAGATAGCAGCATAGAGCTATTGGAGGATAAAGTATGAAAGAAGGCATCCACCCCAAGTATGAATTGACAAAAATCACATGTGCTTGCGGTAATGTATTTGAAACGAAATCGACAGTAAAAAATTTGGAAGTGGAAATTTGCAGTGCATGCCATCCCTTCTTTACAGGTACCCAGAAACTTGTTGACACTACTGGCCGTGTCGAAAGATTCAAGAAAAAATATGGTATTACTGACTGATGACGCATCCATTGGGAAAGCCGCTCCAAGCCGGAGCGGTTTTTTTATTGCAATCCTTACTATTCTGACCTAATATTGGGTACAAGGGCAGTATGAAGGACATAGCTGAACTACATGAGTCTGAATTTGACGAGAAGCCTCAGATTGTTGTGCACGTTCCAGGTGTACATACCCTGATTGGTGAATTTTCCGATTACTGCAAAGGCTTCAGTCTTTGCGGAACTTCTTCGCAATATCTTGAAATTGCTGTTTCGGTACGACCTGACCAAAGCGTGAGATTGATTTCGGGTCAGAGCAATGACCGCAAACGATTTAACATTCAAAATTTAAAATTCAGACGGGAAGACAGATGGGGAAATTACGCTAAAGGTGTGATGGCTCAATTTGTCAACAAAGGGTTTTCAATTTCAGGAGCGAATGTTTCAATCGCGGGAACATTACTGAAGAATGAGGGGCAAGTGCTATCATCCGCGATGTGCATGGGTTGTGCGATGGCATTTAATGAATTATTCAATGCGAATCTTTCAATCGAACAATTAGCCGGGATTGCCTATATTTCGTTGGCAACGTTTTGTGCGGAGGTGTCTCGGTATGTATTGTTCTTTGCGATGACCCAAGCAAGGGAAGGATGGTTAATGTTATTCAACATCCAACACCATACGTGGGAATATATCGCATTTCCTCCGTTTGATACGGCTGTGGTCGCACTGATTGTTGAAAGCAGGATATCACCGTATGCCCTCAAAGAAGAGCTGTCCATCAAACGAAGGGACAGTAAGCTCGCGTTTGAAAAGCTGCGTATATTATTCCCGAGCGGATTGTTGCGAGATATCTCGGATCAGGATATCAAGGACCTTTCGGTACCGCTTACAGAACATGAGAAACGTACCTGCATGTATGTTCTTTCAGAGAGCCGTATGGCGAGGGAAGGCGCCCGTCTGCTTGCACAAAAAGATATGGTGATGTATGGTAAGGTCTTGAATAAGGTGCAATCCGGATTACGAGATACATTCGAAGTTACGTGCCCTGAAATAGATTGGCTGACCAAACGGGCAATGGAAACCCAGGGGTGTCTTGGGGCTTCGATGATTACCTCCGGGTCAAGCGGAACTGTAATGGTTCTTCTTCCGCGTGATGCGATTGCCTCTTATACCATACGTATGGAGGAATATGAGCATATCTTTGGATTTAGGCCTAAGTGGTCTGTGTTTCAACCACAAGGAAGTGCAAAGATACTCTCGATCGACTAATGGTCATACTACTCACCAATGATGATGGATACCAAGCAGAAGGATTAGTGGTACTGGAATCCGTGTTGCAACGATTCGGCCATGAAGTATGGGTGTGTGCGCCATCCGATCAGCGAAGCGCTCAATCACATGCGATGACTTTGCGCGGGAAAGTGAAGATTGTCCGGTATGGACAGCATCATTATCATTGTAGTGGAACTCCTGCTGATTGCATTCTGTACGGATTGACTGGAAATACCTTACCGGTCACTCCGGATGTAGTTATCTCAGGTATAAACCATGGATACAACGCCAGTACCGACATACTCTATTCCGGAACCGTCGGAGCAGCCAAGGAAGCTTCATTGCGTGGGATAAAAGCAATCGCGATCTCAGCACGCGTCGATAAATCCACAGGTAAATTCCCATTCGAGAAGGCAGCGACTTTTTTAGCCGAACACCTCGTTGAATTCTTACCATTTTGTTTGGATGATGTTGTGTTGAATATCAACGTACCTCCCCATTGTACCGGTCGTTGGCGTGTTGGGAGAATAGGTATCCTTGAATATTTCGATACATTGGAAAAAAATGTTACTTCAAAAACCACAATGTTTGATGCCGCTTCGACCAAATTGGGACTTGCTTACGGTAATGCGGATGATGACGAACTGCACATCGGTCAAGAAATGCTTCTTTCGCTCTCCGAGGGAATTATTCCAGGAATGAAAGATAACGGAATGCTGACCGATTATATGATCCTGTCAGAAGGGGATGTTTCAGTCACTCCGTTGCAAGTATTACCGGCAATCCACGAACAGACATTCATGAAACTTGAACACATGATGCGAGCATCTGAGGTGCCATGTTCAGGTTAAATTCCTCAAAATGGGAAAAAAAATGTACTCATTGCGGGATTTGTTGCCATGAAAAAGTTATCCTCGGCGATGAAGTGCTCGTGGACTGCCAGACTCCTTGCGAGTTTTATGATCAAAAAAAACATCGTTGTAACATATATGTCCAACGACTGGAAATCAATCCTCGTTGTCTAAAAGTTACCGTGCTTCGTGCCATGTTTGCCAGGTATTTGCCTGATGAATGTGCATATGTGCAATGGGCGAGACAGCACCATCTGCGATTTGCATTGAAAAGAAAATTTCGCTTCATTACCGGTGTTAGGGGAAATACCGACTCTGAGGATCCGGACTCCGCTCTTGTTAAACAATTGTAGACCAACTTCCAAGAGATACCCATACTATACGAAAGTTTATTGACAGTTAGGGTATGAACAAGTACTTTACATTGCGAAGAGAGCATTACATGAAAACCGTTTATTTAGATAATAATGCCACCACTGAAGTCGCTAAAGAAGTTCTAGAGGCGATGGATGGAGTTGGAAATGCATATGGCAATGCATCAAGTATGCATGCCTTCGGGCGAGAATCATCGCGTTTGATCGAGCAAGCAAGACATCAAATCGCCAAGCTTATCGGATCGGATGATGATGAAATCATCTTTACCAGCGGTGGAACCGAATCAGACAATACAGTTTTTTCGATAGCACGCGACCTGATCGATCAGGGATCTGAAAGAAAGAAAATCGTTACAAGCAGTATAGAACATCCGGCAATCATCGAAACCTGTCGATACCTTGTGAGTAGAGGGTACCTGATACAGTATGTTCCGGTTGATGCAACTGGAAAGGTGAAATTGGATGTACTTGAGAAGCTGCTCGGTGATGATGTCCTTTTGGTTTCAATCATGGCCGCTAACAATGAGACAGGAACTATCCAAGATATCAAGAACATATCTTCAATGGCCCATGCGTGTGGAGCATTATTCCATACCGATGCAGTGCAAGCCGTCGGGAAGCTTCAGGTGGATGTGCATGACATGGATATTGATTATCTAAGTCTCTCCGGCCATAAATTCCACGGCCCGAAAGGCATCGGAGCCTTGTATATTCGAAAAGGGGTTCCGTTCGAAGCATTTGTCAAAGGCGGTCATCAAGAACAAGGAAGAAGAGCGGGTACGTACAACACGGCTGGAATCGTCGGTTTGGGGAAGGCTGCGGAACTTGCCTTGGCATATATGAATGATGAGCATACAAGACTTTGGGATCTTCGAGAAAAGTTGAGAAAAGAGATTCAGTCCACTATTCCTGAAGTAACCGTGAACGGGCATCCGTATGATTGCCTGCCCGGGACCTTGAATGTATCATTTGCACGCGCAGAGGGAGAGTCTATACTGTTAATGCTCGATTTAAATGGCATAGCCGTATCCACGGGCTCTGCTTGTGCTACCGGTTCGTTGGAACCTTCCTACGTACTGTTGGCAAGCGGATTGGATATCGAACTGGCCCATGGTTCAATACGGTTTAGTTTAGGAAGATTTACTACGGAAGCAGATATCGAGTATGTGCTTAGAACATTACCGCCGATTATCAAACGGCTTAGGGAGATTTCTACGTTATGAGTGGTTTTACCAACGATTGGGTGTATTCAGATACAGTTAAAGAGCATTTCATGAATCCTAAAAATCTGTGGGATGATGATTCATTCCAATACGATGGATTTGGCCAAGTCGGATCACTTGCCTGTGGAGATCAAATGCGGGTGGGTATCCAAGTAAGAGACGATAAGATAGTTGATTTGAGATGGCAAACCTATGGATGTGCCAGTGCAATCGCCAGTACTTCAATGATGTCTGTTATGGTAATCGGCATGACTTTGGAAGAAGCATATAACCTGACGCCTGCCATGATCACTGAACGATTAGGTGGTTTGCCACAGCATAAATTCCACTGTTCGGTATTGGGAGATAAAGCACTAAGGGCTGCAATTGACGACTATCTGGACAAGCAAGGAAGAGATAACCCGTATCGTAGGCGTGTTGCCAAGGTGATTTGCGAATGCAAGGGAATAACCGATCATCGGATTGAAGAACTAGTGAAGACAAAACAGGCGACCACTATCGACGAACTTCGAGAAATTACCCAATTCGGCACTGTCTGTGGTAAATGTCGTTATAAAGTGCATCAGTTATTCGAAGAATATAAACATATATATAACGTCTAGAAGCATTGATCAGGTAGCATTAAATTCGCTTTGTCCGATGAACTCTCGTAATAACGAGTCACTTGGTACCAGATCAGCTGGTATCGGATAGACATTCTCCAAGAACGTCAACAACCTTCTTGCAGTTGGGTACGCATCGTGTGAAGCAGGTTTGACCGTTTTTAATAACGGTTCGGCATATGGTTTTAATACCGCCAGTTCGTACTCCAGTGCTGAATTGATCATAACATCAGCTTGGTTCTGATATGGGAATATGTGTAATGACTCTCCACGTTCCACCGAAGGCCACATCAATAAAGTGGTTTCGGCTGAGGTACTCCGAGTCCTGTTATCACGGACTATTCTTCGAATTATCCGATTATCTGTTGTTGAGATTCTGTTATGATCATCCAGATTAAGCTGCGTGAGGGCGGAAATATAAATTTTGAAAGTAGTCTTACGGTCAATTCCAGGAATCAATGAAGGATTTAATCCATGGATGCCTTCAATGACCAGTATGGTCTGTTCTTTCAAGCTGATGGTCTCTCCGGTGTAGTATCGCTTTCCGTTATCCCTGAAATCAAAACGGGGAAGTGCGACGGTTTTTCCGGTATAAAGGTCTTCCAGGTTTTCTCTGAATAGCTGTAAATCCAATGCTTCCAATGCTTCGAGATCGGCTTTCCCGTCGACATCCCTCGGAGCTTCACTTTTGGGACGATAGTAATTATCCAAAGAAATCTGTACGGGATCATACCCTAAAAGACGAAGCTGTATGGCCAATCGTTTTGAAAAGGTAGTCTTGCCTGAAGATGAAGGACCGGCAATAAAAACTACCTTGACCGTAGCCTTTCTGACTACCATATCCGCGATATCGGAGATTTTACGATGTTGGAGATCTTCATTCATCCTGATAAAGGTCTTGATGTCTTTCGAACCGCAAATTTGATTCATTGCGCCCAAACAATCGACTTTCAGGATATTTCCCCAGATTTTGTACTCCCTGAATACTGAAAAAAGTAATGGATTATCTTTAAACATATCCAATGTAAGAGGAGTCTTTGCATGTGGATAGCGTAAAAGCATTCCCCGATCACCGTACGGGCGAAGATCCCACAACGAAATTAACGCAGTAGAATGCAACAACGGTTCATACGAAATATCAAGAAAGTCGTCACAACGATATAATGTGATGGTAGGATCGTTGCGGTATTCCAGTAATGTCGCAGTGGCCGTGAATCCTTCGCGTGAGAAATATTCCAAGGCAGCCCTGTAGGAAAGCACTTCACGTTCGATGGGAATATCTTGTTTTATCAATGTACGCATGCACTCGTCCAGTGCTTTAACATCCTTTGGGTCTAGTCCGTAGATTTGGTCATATGTATAGTAATACCCATCTCCGAGTGAATGCCCGATGACCAGATTCCTCTCGGGAAACAGGTGATGGCTTGCCAATGCGAGGAGATAGCACATCGTGTGCCGATACATACGTTTCCCCAAGTCGGAAAAAAGCCTTTGTAATTCAATGGTCACATCTGTTTTCAATCGTGCTGAGAACGGCAACAATTCATTGTCAGCCCGAACTGCGACGATAGGGTTATCTTTGTATTCGAGGTGCGAGGTATCGATGCCGAAACATGTCTCCAGGCACTCTTGCACGGTAATTCCTGAAGCTACTTCATAGGTATTGCCATTGTGAAACAATCGGATGGTTTTTGTTTTCTCAAATGATTTCATTGGTACTCCTGGGATGGTGTTTTTTGATGCCCGCTTCTAATGGTGTGTTTATCGAGAGAATACCCCCAATATGAAGACTCGAGAAGGCGTACGATATCTTGGCTTTCCATCTCTTCTTGCGCACCGAACATGGCTGCATCGTGTTGTGCGATCGATGCGATGGCAGCGAACTGTGCAGGTAGTACTGCTTTGCTGCCGTTTGAATCCAGGATATCGTAGAACCTAGTTGGAAGGGTATGCTGCAAAATATGCCGTAAGTTTTCAGTAAGTATATTTACAGTATCGATAAACATAGAGGCACTTTTCACATGTTTCTCAGTTATTTGCTCTTGTTCTTCTTTAAATCCCAGCTCAAGTTGTTGTTCTCGATGCAATAGCTCCAACTTCTCGATCCGTTCAAAGAGTTGGGTTAAAATCGGTTCGGTTTTATGTAAGTGATAATCAATAACATAAGGGGAAAGGATCGATACCGCTTGCGTATACTGAATACTACTGACAGCACAAATCGCATTTGCTATTGCTTGTACGGACGCCGCACGAGAATGGGAGCATGATTGTCCTACCAGATAACTAGCCACTGCCAATTGGAGTCGAGCTTCACTGTCGATAGGCATTGACACCGCCCGTGATGCCCACGTGAATATCAAATACATCGCTCTAGTGGCCAATTCAATGCTCAATGGATTAGTTCCGAGAGCTGTTGCTGAATCAATTGCCAATGCAAGGCTGGTCAGTCCTCCCGTAGCGAGTTGCATACTCTGTAATGACCGAGTGGTCGCGGGATCAATGATAGTAACATTAGGAATCAGCGTGGGAGAACAAAACAATAACTTTCTACCCGATCTTGAAGAACGGATGATGGCAGAGGAAGATGCTTCCGATCCGATTCCTATCGTCGTTGGAATTGCGATCAGAGATATCTCAGACTGCTCGAGTTGACGAATTCCACAGTAGGCGGAAACATCCTCGGTCCCCGTCGTCAAAAGGAGCCTTACCGCCTTTGCTGTATCGATTACTGAAGCTCCTCCGACTGCGATTAAGGCATCGTGATGCCCTGCAGTAAATTGGGATGCGATACGAGTCACCCTATTGGTAGTACATTCGGATTGAATTTGTTGACTTAATCCTACCTGATCAACAGGAATACCGGTCGCTCTGACAACAGCTTCTGTTATACCGTTCTGTGTGGCTCCTTTACTTGCGATAACCAGAGGGTGACTGATTTTTGAAACAGATAACACTTCTGAAAGTTTTTGCAATGCATCATGCGCAGCAATCAGACGATTGTCGATTCGATAGCTAAATACGCTACGGGTAATCATGTTCTTATCCCCCCGGTTTCTTCATCATTGATTGTGATTGATTCGAATAGGGGTTTCAAATCTTGTAAAGCCAACTCGTTGCGAAGCAATTCAAAGTTTTGCACAAGGAGTTTCTTGATAATAAGAGAATTTTGTCGGTAACCTGCAATTTCGATCCATCGATTAACAAAGGCAATCGGATCGCTACCGATCATGAAAGCGAATTCTGCATACCTATGGCGGTCTTGTTGCTTCATTAAGGTCAGCATGTGCGGTAAAAGTGCGGCTCTGCTTTGGTGGATGTTCGACCAATCGGTAACTGTCAACGCTTTTGAAAGGCCGACAATAGGTTTGTTTCCACGATTAGCAGCACACAGCGCGGCGATGAAACCGGAAGTAATCACGTCGGATGTATTATCCGGCTCGTTCAATCGAAGGTAATCATTTCCAGTAATGCTTGATAATGCTTTGACAAGCAATGATAACCCGGTAGCTATCCATGAATCCATGACAATCGAATCGAATACGGCATATGTGGTAATGAATTGGAAAAGAGATGAACATGCGATTGCACCAGTATCGTTTACTGTTGTATGGATACAAAAATCAGGATCGATCGCTATTGATGAGCAAACAGATAAGTCTGCCAAGTGTAGCCCATTGGGAATGTAGGCAATTTTTTTATGGATGCGGAAAACTTGCTTGGCCAGGTCGGCGACATCCAATACCCCCTGATCACCACAGAGTATCAGATAATCAAAAGGCTCTATTAACTCTGATAGATCGCTTGTATTCACTTCATCGACAGTGAACAGTACCACGTCTGATGTAATTACTTTCTTTAACTTTTTAACAATAGCTTTTTGATACCTGGTAGTTCCGGCAATAACCACTACCGGGCGGAGAACACCTTCTCGGATACAATCAGTCCATAACGCATCTACAGCATTACTGCCTTGGTATAATTGGCATGAGAAGGTAAGGTCGGTAATTCGTTTTGTCATTTTATTGGAGAACATTATCGGTCCTCCCGCGTTGAAACAACATTCTGGCGAGTATTGAACATCTTCTCAGATATAGTCTTGGCGGCGGTTCATAACGGCGCACCTTCCGTTGGGCAACTCTTTTACAAAAGAGATAGATGATAGTGGCATTGACAATCCTGATATACCTGCAAGCCAGGGCCGCCGGTCCTTCTGTATGGATTCTCCCTTCGCTTATCGCTTGTTGCATTGAACGACCGTTGTGCCAAACATATAAAAAATCATTGAAAGAGTTGAATCTAAACACAACATTGCTTGTAACGGTAGGTATGGCCTTACTATCTTTTTTTACGATTTTTTCAAAAGAATTTCCATGTTTTTGCATGGTAATCCCAATCAGTTCGTTTTCTATCCTGAATGACATGAGCGATCCTTCGGGCAACTCATTTATCTCATGTAATAACCGTTTGTCGATTTTACATGCTGCTTGCATGGCTTTTCCTAGAAAACCGAATAGAATCCTCGAATAGAATGTAATAAGGGTACGATTTGAATGATGAAGCAACATACCTGACTCCATATCCCATTCTACTGTCCGTATGCATCTTTCGCAAGCCTATCAAATTCCCCGGTTGACATGTTGATGGGGCGTAGATAGAGTTGATAACGATAAGGGACTGTTATGACCACGATAGTTGGAAATGGGCGAAAATATCTATTGATTGATCTTTGTGCAGAAAAATGGGGAGTACAACAGATTCCCCTGACCCATTATCGCCAATATCCCGGCGGAGAGGGGTTGGGGCTTTCTCTTTGGTCGTATTACGCCGGAGATCCCTCATTGGTTGATCCTTTGGGCGATAATAATCCTCTTTGCATTGCCGCCGGATCATTAACGGGAACCGAAGCAACCTGTTCGAATTGGCTCTCGATCGTCTCAAAATCCCCGCTCACAAAATTGATGGCCTTGGCATCAGGACCTGTTTCATTCGGAAGAACCATGAAAAAGGCAGGTTGGGATGCGATCATACTATTAGGTAGCGCCCGTAGGCCTATGATCCTCCATATCAGCGCGACTGATGTAAAATTTATCACATCAGAAAAATTAATCGATTTACAATGTTCCGATACCCTTGAAACACTCAACCCTGGGCCGCATGAACAAGTATTGCTCATCGGGCCAGCGGGAGAACATTTGGTTCCCTATGCGTCGATCATATCAGAGGGACTTCCTGTCGGTCGCGGAGGGCTGGGTGCTGTTTTGGGTTCAAAGAGAATCAAAGCGGTAATTGTCGAAGAGGATGAAATAGAAATACGTCCGGTAAATTCGGGCATGTTTGAATCAGGGGAAACCGAATTTAAGAAACGCTTGTCAAAAAGCGATAGTTTGGCATCGGTTGAGAAAGCAGGAACTTTGTATCGGGTACATCACGCAATCAGTAAGGGGTTTGCCGCTATTCAAAATTTTTCGAAGCGTACCGATCCGCGGCTATATCATGTGAATCCTGAAGAATGCATACGTAAATATGCCATTGAACACGCCCATTGTGACGATTGTCGATTTGATTGTAAAAAAACGATACACCTGCCTAATGGTGAATTTGCTGCGTTGGTTGATTTCGAAGGGTGTTTAGCCCTTGGTCCAAATCTGATGAATTTTGATATGGCGGTCATCACCGCATGGTACCAGACAATATTAGCGGTAGGCCTTGATCCGATTTCTACTGGAAATGTACTAGGATGGGCAATGGAAGCCCAAGCAAAGAAAATAATTGATTGGGCTCCGATGCTGTCATTCGGGAAATGCGACGGCATCGTGCAACTGATCGAACACATAGCGATCCGGAAAGGACCCGGCATGTACCTTGCACTGGGAGTAAGGGAATTATCCAAACGATTCGGCGGTGCTGAATTCGCTTATCATGTACAAGGGCTCGAAATGCCACCGTATGATGTGCGTGGAGCGTGGGGAGAAGGATTAACTCAGGGAGTAGGCAATCCGCAGCCATTCATTCCCGAAATCATAATTCCGAAACTCGAAAAGATCAGGTTGAAAGCTAAAGTAAAGTGGGTCTATTACCAGGAAGAGCTCGATGCGATTACCAGGACATTGGGCTTGTGTCCGTTTGCTGTCGCTGTTTCCTTATTCGGTTATGGACGTAAAGGACTGATGCGTAATAGAGTTCTCGCAAGGATGCTGCTGAACATTTCCTGGTTAGGAAAAAAGGTTGTCAGTCCGACAATATTGGCGAGGATGTACCATGGTATCACCGGATACGAAATCACCAGTCAGGATGTGTTACGGTTGGGAAGAAAAATCGTAAATCTCCGTCATAGGTTGGATACGGAGATGAAAGGAGAAATCCTGCCAGCTGTGATTCCTCTTCACTTTTTGATTGAGCCCGAATCAAATCACCGAGAAGCTGTTGTTGTTCCTTATAGGACGATGCAGTTGCGTTATAGGGCTATCGCATCGCGATGTATGGAAGTGCCCACCTCACTTTCAGAGCCATTGTAACCCTTTTTTCAACACCATCCCTGTCAGGATCGATACGATTCGAATTTCTTCATTGGTGACAAATGCCATGCTCGGGTCACAATTACATCTTGGTCTTGAGGCAGAACCAGGATTAAGAATCCAAGGGCTTTTGTCATCTCGATAGAGTATCGGAACATGTGTATGGCCAAATGCAAAAATATCATTTTGAAGTAAATGTACCGGTGCGTCATGCCAAACTTTAATACTATCCCCGTGAGTAAAAAATATGGTACGGTCTCCCAGTTCTACAGTTTTGTACTTTGGCGGCATGTGCATCGATACATTTGAAAAATCCCATGCCGAATCGCAGTTCCCGCGGACGATCGAGAACGGAAGCGAGGATGAACGTATTGAATCAACGATATCGGCGGATTGACTCAATCCTATGTCTCCGAGGCAAAGAATTGCTTTGGCTGATTCTTTGATTGCCCTGTTTATGAGCATTTTTAACATCCCGCTATCGCCATGAATGTCTGAAACGACTGCATACTTATCCATAACGGTATGATAATTCTCAATCACAAAGTTGCCAATAGGAATACCAAGGTCATTTTGGTTGACCCCATCTTACGGCTGAATTACAATCAAAGATATAATAGTCAAACATCCTTTTGGAGGATTGTACATGTCAGAAACCAAACTCCTTACCTGCAGCGACGGGAAAACAGTCGTATATCGTCACTGGATGCCAAAAAACCAGAATTACCACGCTATTGTCCACATTTTCCACGGAATGGCAGAGCATAGCGCTCGTTACGAACGATTTGCCAATTACCTAAACAGTATCGGATTGGCAGTGTATGCTCAGGATCATCGTGGACATGGTTTGACTGCATCAGATGATGAAAGGGGATGGTTTGCTGATTCCGACGGGTGGTCACGCGTACTTGAAGATGGTTATGAACTGGATACATTGATTTTGAAAAATCATCCCGGTAAGGATTTGTTTCTTTTTGGCCATAGCATGGGATCATTTCAAGTGCGTGCACTTGTCGCGATGCACCCGCAGACCTACCGGGGAGTGATAGTAAGTGGTACCAGTGCATCAAAAGGATTATTAGGGAAAGTTGGGCGCCTATTGGCTGCCTCAAGGGCGAAACGATTTGGTACGCATAAGCCGGATCCATTATTGGACAAGATGAGTTTCGGAGCTTTTGCAAAACACTTCCAACCTTTGGCGACGCCTTTTGATTGGTTGTCCACTGACGCCAATGAAGTGAAAAAATACGTAGATGATCCTTTTTGCGGATTTATCTGTTCCTCTAGCTTTTTCGTCGATCTTTTAGATGGAATTGAATTGGCCAACGATGCAGAAACTATGGCTAAACTGCCCAAAGATATGCCGATGCTGATAATCAGCGGAGAACAGGATCCTGTCGGGGATTTCGGCAAAGGAGTCAAAAAAGTGTACCAAGCATATATCAAAGCCGGTTTGTCTGACGTGACATTGGAATTGATAAGCGGTGCCCGACACGAGATTTTGAATGAGAAGAGCCGTGATGATATTCATACGCTGATAGGCAAATGGATTGAGACCAAAGTATCTAGGAAAAACCGATAACAGTTCATGGTTGTACCGCTTTAGTATCAGCAGTTGTCTTATATGGCCCTTCCTGTTACGATGCCAGTATGATAAGGGGCTTGAAAGACAATGAATGATCGAGAAATCAATTCATCGGCCTCCGAAAGAGGACCGATAGGGATAGCCATTGCTAGATTTATTGATTTTTGCAGTGTCTGCCTTGGCAAATTTACTAAAGACCGTATCTCGATCATGGCTTCCGGGGTAGTGTATACCACCCTCATTTCTATAGTCCCTCTTGTCACTTTCATCGTGTCAATTCTGACGCTATTCGATGTAATCCAACCATTTTTCACATTCCTGACCGAGTTCTTCACCTCTATACTAGGAGAACAATCTGGAGCTGAATTCGTAGCTTGGATTCAGCAGTACAGCTCGAACGCACGAAGCTTAGGAATAGTGGGATTCGTTTCTTTTATCATCACATCAATGATGCTCATCGATCGAGTGTGGAACATTGTAAATCATATTTATAGAACTTCGATGACCCAGAGGAAATTGCTGCGAAGATTGTTCATGTTTCTGATAATCTTGGTAGTCGCAGCGCTGTTAGTAGGGGCTTACATCAGTGTCAAATCATTACTAAGTGCGCGCATCGCGAAGTTTTTCGGATGGGCGACCGTAGATACCACCTTCGTAGCGATCATACGAATACTATTGCCATGGTGTATCGTTTGGTTGCTAATCTTTTTAATAATCAAGACCGCCCCGAACACCAAAGTCGCTTCAGGTAGCGCAACCTTAGGAGCAATCGTGGGGACGATTGCCTTGGGGATAGTAAATAAAATCCTTGCTTCATTGATTTCATTGGGATTCAATTATTCGGTTATTTATGGTTCTTTCGCTGCTATTTTCCTATTTCTCCTTTGGGTATATATCATGTGGATTATCCTTCTAACTTCTGTTGAAGTAAGTTATGTTCACCAGTACCGCCCTGATAGAAAGTCGTTGAAGCGGCCTGTTTCACCGGCAGAACAGCTTGCAAATGGAATCAATGTCATGATGGTTATCGGTAATAATTTTAAGAGTGGAACCGGCAACACCAAAGTAAAAGATATTTCTGAAAAGTTATTGATGAATGATCGAGAGCTATATAGCGTGTTAGATGTATTGGTGGATAAGCAATTCATTATCGCGACTAATCCCAGCAGGACTTCATATCTTCCTGCCAAACCGTTAGAAGATCTCAAGATCGTAGATTTGGTATCATCCCTCTACGGTGAAGTATATCTTGAGCAAAACCTCGATACCATCGGTGATGCGATAGCGACACAGATTAACGATCGAGGTATAAAAACACTCGGTAACCTTACGATTTTCAATCTATTGGAAAGAATATAGGTAGAAGCATCTAGCCTAAGGCAACATCAAGAATCATCATGACCGTGAATCCCAATAACGTTCCGTAGGTGGCCAAATGAGTTCCTTCGTGATCGATGCCCTTTTGCGATTCTGGAATCAATTCTTCGATTACCACATAGATCATAGCTCCAGCGGCAAAGGCCAAAGCGTAAGGAAGAATGACTTGCATGCTCGTAACCAGCAACGCACCCAAAACTCCAGCGATCGGTTCAACAAGTCCGCTGGCCTGTCCGTAAAAGAAACTTCGCCTTCTTGAAAGCCCTTCACGGCGTAACGGAATCGAAACGGCAGCTCCTTCGGGAAAATTTTGTATCCCGATTCCTATTGCGACAGCCAGTGCTGAGAGGAGGGTCACTTCAGTGTGGCCAGATGCAGCGGCACCGAATGCTACGCCAACAGCAAGCCCTTCAGGGAAATTGTGCAGAGTAATCGACAAAACGAGGAGAATGCTTCTTCTTAAGTGGGTAGGGAGCCCTTCAGCTTCATCACCCTTCTCTGAGCCAAAGTGGAGGTGAGGAATCAACCGGTCAGCAAGCCAAAGAAATCCCGCACCCATTAAAAAGCCGATGGCAGCAACCAGCCAAGCGGGAAGCGAGGATGATTGTTCGGCCATCTCAATTGCAGGAGCTAACAATGACCAATAACTGGCTGCGATCATAACTCCCGCCGCAAAACCCAACATGAGATTTAGTACGTGTTGTTTTATGGTTTTAAAGAAGAAGACCAACGCAGCTCCGAGTGCCGTCAGACCCCAAGTGCCTAGGGTCGCCAATAAGGCCATAAGGACAGGTTGTTCAGTCAATGATTTCATCTAATCGACTCCTGTAAATAAATTGACATCATCATCATATGAATAAGCATGCTTGCGGTCAATAATGATATGGAACCTAAAGATATGAATTGTTGGATTGAATCGGGTTATGATGGTATAGTCTTCTTTGTCGGAGGAAGTGAGATGATTTCACAGTTGCATGTCATAAAACGAGCGGAGTACAAAGAAATCGATCGAAATCGGTGGTCTTCAATGCCCGATCCTCAAGATAACGGCCGGTTTGGAGGAGAAATCTGGATGTGGCCTCGGATCAGGTGTCATGTACAAATCGATCCGATGAACATCAGGGATGAACCATATCTATGCTATCCATTTGCGATAAGTGTATTTGATCATCATGGCAAGCACATTCTTAGTGCCGTGCTCGAACAAACCGATTATCGTGAACTTGCCCGGATGACAGGCGAACAACTTAAAGCTTATACAGGAAAGACAGGACAACGATTTTCAGACATATCTGCCGTCGTATACCTGCCCGATGAAAGAAAAGATTTTGGTCTTTATGACGATGAGATGACTCTCGAAACGGCACGTGAATTCTTGTTAGGTTTGGTCGCAGATGAATTGGATGTCATCGGAGAACCTGTGTTCAAAGGTCCTCTATAGTATTCGTGAATACCGTTGCATACATTGCGTCTTGTAACCAAACAGGAAATAAGTTCATCAGTAATAACAAGGGGCTTTGTTTTATCGCGATATAACGTTTCGGATGTTTTGTTTCCAATGTTCTTAGAATCGTTGAAGCAATGATTTCAGGAGCATGTGATCGTTTCATCTCCCTTTTAATTAACGGCATCGCTTTGGTAATGATAGGACCGTACCACTTTGAGGATGTTTCAATCATGTGATATGCATCAAGTGCCTTATGGTGCATACCTGTTGAAAAGGATCCTGGACGTAACGTCGTGACCGATATCTTTTGGGATTTAACCTCCCTGCGTAATGTTGTGGCATAGGATTCCAGCGCATGTTTTGATATGACGTACTGTCCCGTGAAAGGTGCGGGTGAAAATACACCCAATTCACTACTGACAATGATGATCCTTCCTTTGTTTTCAACCAATTGCCGTGCGCAAGCCAGGTTGATCCGTGCTACCCCGAGAAGATTCACATCCAATGTATATGTAAGTACGCTCGTTTCGGTTTCCAATAGCGGACCGGCTGCAAACACACCTGCCAAGTGAACAATTGCATCAATAGATCCGTACCCTACGAGAGTCTCGGACAGAGACAAGACAGAATCGATGTCGGTGACATCAGTGGGAATCACTATCGTACCGGGAGCATATTGTTGGTTATTCCCGGATAGATCGCATCCAAAGACGATATGGCCAGCGTTGATACATGTTTTGCATGCTATGCGGCCTAGTCCTCCGGCTGCTCCTGTGATCAATACTCTCATTCGTTTGACTCCAATAAGGAAGGATCATGTTCAATTAGCCCTTGATGATCGGTCAAGGCAAATTTTACATACACCGACCAATGATAACATATGATCGTGTATTTCAAAGGCATGATTTCTAGAAAAACGTTCCAGTAATGAGTCGATGGTACAATCTCCCAGGTCAGTGAATTGGTGGCAAATCTCGCAATGAAACCAATGATGATGCCGTGCTTTTTCCTTTGCATCGTACTCCAATATCGTATAATAACGTTCGGTACCATGAGCGTTGCAGTGAAGCACGAACGATTCTGCGAATCCCTTCTCCTCTAGATAATGCAACGTTCTATAGACGGTCACTTGATTGCATAGATCACCTAATTGGAAGTATACGTCTTTTGCAGAAAGGGGACTGGTAGCACTCTGTAGTACATCCAAGACAGCCTTTCGTGCTTTTGTCATACTGAAACCTCCCTCGAGTTAACGCTGTTCCTTCGTTTGATGATTCTTATCAACGCGGCAATGATAAATACTGCTCCTGCGATAACCACCACCATTGCTCCGACTGGTAAATCAAATGTCCATCCCGCAACCAATCCGCTTACCGAAAATAACGAGGCATACACCCCCCCTCCGATCATCATTCCCGCAAGGTTTTTGGCAGTATAACCGGCTGTCCCGGATGGAAGGGTCAACATTGCGATTACCATGACGATGCCAACGAAAGTTTGGAGTAATACCACAGCGATAGCAACGATGGCAAGGATAATAAAGAATACCAAGTTGGTATGAATTCCTCTTACCTTTGCATATTCTTCATCAAAAGCCGATGCTTCGATTTGATAATAGAATCTCCATGCGAGTATCACTACGATGACGTCAAGGATTCCCAGGAGAACCAAATCTCTTGTGGAGATCAGAAGAATATTCCCAAACAGGTATGCAGAAGGATCTGTATACCCGGGAGTTTTGGCCATGAACAAGACCCCAACACTCATCCCAATCGCCCAAATGGCATTGATTACCGTATCTTCGCGTTGTTTCGCCTTTAACGACACCAGTCCAATGACAGCGGCTGCCAATATTGCAAACACAATCGCTCCGGCAATAGGGGGGAGATTTGGAACTAATCCGGTTGCTGCCAGATACAAAGCGAGACCTATGCCACCTAACACCGCATGGGAGATCGCCCCCGCGAGCCCTGCTATTCTTCTTACCGTTACTATAGCTCCCAATACGCCGAACAATATGGCTGATAATATGGCTGCAATCAGGGCATTACGTACAAAGGGAATTGATGGATTGGTTAAAGCAGCAAAAAAATCAGTCATGTAGCACCTCTTGGGCCAAGCAATCATCGCCAGGTAAAGTCGTGTCATGAAGTACTTTCAATACTTCTTTTTGGGTAAATCCCGCATGGACATCATAAGCGGGTTCGGTACGATGTTGGACAATCGTGCAAGCTTGACCCTTATTCCCTTTATTGCTCAAGCACAACACCCTGTCAGTCAATGAAGAAACAAATTCCATATCATGGGTAACTACCAATATGGTGGTCGTTCCTTTGATCGAGCCCAAAGTCTTAAACAACATTTGCTCACTCTCGACATCCATATTTGCAGTCGGCTCATCAAGTATGAGGAATCGCGGATCGGACACCAAAGCCCTTGCAACCAAAACCCGTCGCCGTTGCCCGCCTGAAAGAGCCGAATATGATCTGTCAACAAGATCGATCAGATCGACCTTAGCCAGAGCTTCTTCGATAGTATGTTGCATTTTTCGTTTGTTTCTACGACTTGACGGGTGTAATAACCCCATTCCAACCACTTCATTGACAGAAATTGGAAAAGAACTATCATAATGGATATGTTGTGGGACATATCCGATTATTTCCAACACATCCCTAGGAGGTTTGCCAAATACGGAAACGCTTCCTCTCTGTGGAGTTTCAAGACCCAGAGTCAATTTTAACAGCGTTGATTTTCCTGCTCCGTTAGGCCCGACGAGTACGATAAAATCGCCTTCATGGAAATGAAAGTTGATACTCTCCAACACATCGACCGCACCATAGGAAAAAAAAACGTCATGGAATCGTAACGCTACGGGACGCTGCTGATGTCGTATCAAGGCACTCATTTGATTTTCTCCACATAGTCATGTAAAACCGAACCGATCAGTTTGATATTTTCCAACCAATCATAAGCTAACGGATCCAATGGGATTACTGTTGCGTTCACTGCTTGAGCTACTTTTTCAGCTGCGGCAGCTGGAAATTGGGATTGAACAAATATCACTGGGGGCTGTTCAGTTTTTGCTAATTCGATTAACTCGGTGAGTGTTTTCGGAGTAGGTTCTTTCCCTCCCGTTTCTACGGCTCGTTGATGTATCTGCAAATCATCAAATAAATACCCAAATGAAGGATGGTATACAAAAACTGTCTTTCCGGCCAACGGCAGAAGTGTATCTTGCAACTCATCATATGCCTCATCGATTTCCGTAATGAGTTTCTGATAATTCTCATTGAATAATCGTGTATTCTCTTCACTTATTCCGATCAAGGTTTCTTTAATGTGATGTGCTAGGATTTTTACCGATTCCCTGCCTAGCCATGTATGTTTGTCAAATTCGATTTCATCATGATGATCATCTTCGTTATCATCGTGTTCATGATCTTCTACAAGCAATCTGAAGGTAACACCCTCTGTCCCGTCGACTATCTTAAGCCCGGGATACAGTGCTTTTACCTTGGGAACCAATTGGTTTTCAAAATCGGTACGTGAAATTATCCAAGCATCAGCTTGCGCCAAAGCAGTCATCTGTTTTGGAGTGGGTTCATATGAATGTGGACTTTGTCCAACGCCTACGAGCACTGCGGATTCAATGGCTGTTCCTCCGATTCTGTCTATGAAATATTGTTGTGGAAGGATACTCGCCACAACGATTGGCGTAGGCTTTTTCATGCTTTCTGCGTTGCCCGTCGCCATTAATGGTAGAAATAGCAAAAGGAGTAACACTACAAACAAGATATATCTATACTTCATGTCTTTTCAACCTCTAGGAAAAGTCAATATTTGTATATAGAACGATACTTATAAAAATATGAAAATGCAAGTCATTTGCAAATCTACGGTGAAACAAAGCTTAATTTCATTATTATATCGGACCTTGTTGGCACTATGATAAAGGTAATGCGAAATAAAAATGTATTCTCATTGGTATAATTATCGATACGTATTGTATTGTACCATATATGATATGTTTTGAGATATTTTCAACATATTTAACTGTTATGTTCAAAAAGAAACAAGTAAACATGTTCAAATTGATACAATTATGACTAAAGCTTTATAATCGTAGGTGAAAAATATCATACATGTTGTGATGAATTGGTGGTATAATAACGTTAAGAGACGGGGTTGAATGCTGGTAGGAGTAGGGCTCTCGTAATCAAAGGAACTGAATTATCCCATGAGGCAGTACGATAGTTGCCGAAGTGTCTGAGATTCTGATGAATGAATGTAGTGAACGAGGAAATGAATGGCCGATTTATTGCTTGTTGCTGATTTTGGAACACAAAGCGTGCGTGTGGGGCTCATAGACCAGACGGGTATCCTCATTGCAGAACATAGTACTTCTTATCCTACCGCATATCCTCATCCGGGATGGGCAGAGCAAAAACCAAGTGATTGGATAAATGGATTCAAGAGATCATTGGGTGCGGTTATCAAAAGTGTCACCCTACAATCTTCTGACACGATTGTTGCCTTAAGTATTTCGGCAACATCGAGTACCGTGGTACCGATCGATAAGAATGGTAATGCAATCGGAGATGCGATACTTTGGATGGATTGCCGTGCTGCCGATCAAGCAGAGATGATAAATGCAACAAGAAATCCTGTATTGGAATACTGTGGCGGAGCGGTATCTGCGGAATGGTTGATCCCTAAAATTCTTTGGAACAAACAAAATCACCAAGTTATGTACGATCAGATTTATAAATTTATCGAGCAGCTTGATTTCTTGAATATGTATTTCACTGGAGAATTGTTTAGTTCCCAATGCAACGCAACATGCAAGGCAAACTATGTTACAGATTTGGGTGGTTGGAATGCAGAATTCCTGGCTTCAATCGGGCTAGGGGATTTTTTAGATAAGATCGCAACCGAAACCGTCAGCGTAGGAGCTCCCGTAGGGTTATTAAAAACATCGCTATGTGAAGAATTCGGATTGCCTAACCATGTTGCTGTGTTCCAAGGTTGCATAGATGCGTACGCAGGCATGATCGGTTTGGGAGCTGTCAGAGAAGGAATCATGGCTACCATCATGGGCACGAGTTTTGTCGAACTCTGTTTATCTCCGATAGAATCCAGACCGTCGGGAATATGGGGCCCCTACAAGAATGCGTTGATTGACGGTTACTATGTATATGAAGGCGGTCAGGTAGCAGCAGGCTCTATAATCAAATGGTTTAAGAACCTTATTGGTGATATTGATTATGATTTGCTTTCAGAAGAGGCAATTAAATCTCCCATCGGTAGCAACGGATTGATTACCCTTGATTTCTTCCAGGGAAACAGGACTCCATATAAAGAGCCGAGATTAAGAGGAGAGATAAAAGGCCTTACCCTTAGCCATACTAGGGGAGATATCTATCGTTCTTTGATGGAAAGCGTTGCATTCGGTACCCGTAATGTCCTCGAGACCATGGGCAAAGGGAATGTGGTCATTGATGAATTTGTAGCGAGTGGAGGAGTCACGAAAGATACATTATGGCTCTCAATCATTGCAGATGTATGTAACGTTCCAATTTCAATAGTCAATTCGAGCACCTATGCAGGTTTGATGGGAAGCGCGATCATCGCAGCTATCTCATGCAATATGTATGGATCGTATGAAGAAGCTGTCTCGGTGATGATTAAGAACGATCGAATGGTCGAACCCGATAATCGCCAGATTGGTGCCTATGACAGGTTGTTTGCCATGTATTTGGAAGAAAGCGAAGAAGCAATGAAAAAGTTAGGGAAATGAAGGAAGGAACACATGGAAGACCAGATTCTTCGGATGACTAATATTTCAAAAAGCTTCCCCGGTGTTAAAGCTTTGGATAATGTTGATTTTTCAGTGAGAAGAGGGGAGGTGAGGTGCCTTGCCGGGGCGAATGGTGCTGGAAAATCAACGTTGATGAAAATATTGTCCGGCGCTTATCACATGGACTCTGGATCCATAATTTTTAATGATAAGGAAGTTATCAATCCAGATACAAGATATTGTCGAAATATTGGTATTGCGGTTATCTATCAAGAACTTTCTCTTATTGATTCGATGAGCGTAGCTGAAAACATATTCCTTAATAACTATAAACATGAGAAAAAGGCGAATGTAATCAATTGGAAATATCTTGAAAACAATGCTGGGAAATTGTTAAAGGATTTTAATATTTCTGTTGCTCCATCAGTTTTGGTCAGGAATTTGAGCATGGGGCATAGGCAATTGATTGAAATTCTTAAAGCAATAGCAATTGACGCTAAATTGATTGTCATGGACGAACCTTCATCTACGTTATCCAAAGAAGAATTTGAAGCTTTATTGAGAATCATTAAAGTGCTGAAAAATAAAGGAATCACAATTATATATATCTCTCACCGCCTCGAAGAATTATTCATGATCGGAGATTCCATCACCGTGTTGAGAGATGGAAAACATGAATTCACCGGCGAGATATCAACAATCACACAAAATGATTTAGTTCGATTGATGATTGGACATAACGTGATTCCATTCATGAAAAAAACATCTACCAAGCAACAAGAGACCGCAATCAGATTGGAGAATGTCAGCACATCATCGATCAAGAATATTGATATGGAGATTAAGAAATCAGAAATTCGTGGGATATATGGATTAGTTGGCTCGGGGAGAACAGAAGTGCTTCGAGCAATTTATGGAGTCGATAAGTTGCAAGAGGGTGCAGTTTATTACAGCGGATCAAAGATAAACTTCCAGAAACCGTATGATGCGATCAAGCATGGCATCGGACTCCTTCCTGAAAACAGAAAGACTCAAGGCTTGATTATTGTTCACCCGGTATGGGAAAACGCTGTGTTAGTAAGTTTTAATAAATTCCTTAAAAATTTCATTTTAAGCTATAAAAGAATTTTCAGTGAAGTAAGAACGTATAAAGATAGATTGGCAATAAAAACACCTTCGCTAACTACCAAAGTTTCCAGCCTATCTGGTGGTAATCAGCAGAAAGTGATAATTGCCAAATGGCTTATAAGAGATTGCAAGATACTTTTGGTCGATGAACCTACACAGGGAATCGATGTCGGGGCGAAAGCTGAGATTTATGGGATTTTGGAAGATTTGGCTTCGAAGGGAAAAACAATCATAATTGTTTCATCGGAGTTGGATGAATTGCTTGCGGTCGCGAACAGTATCAGTGTCATGTACGAAGGCAAACTTATTAAAACATTTGAAAGTGATGAATTGAATGTTGAAAAAATCCAGGAATGTGCGTTAACAGGGAGGATAGACCAATGAAAGTCGCTGAAAATGGGGTGTTAACCGCAAAACTAAAAAAATATAATCTCTTGTTGCTTCTCGCATTTTTCGTAATCATAGCTTCTATTCTGAGCCCAAGATTCCTCACATTCCAGAATTTCTTCAATTTGCTTCAACAATCTGCAATCGTAGGGATTGTCGCCGTTGGAATGACATTTGTTATTTTAACCGGAGGAATTGATCTTTCCGTAGGTTCCCATGTTGCATTTGCAGGGATGATTTCTTCAATCTTCTCAAAGAATCTGGGACTCGGAGTGTTCCCTTCATTCGTTTTGGCTATCCTATGTGGTGCAATTTTCGGAAGCCTGACAGGTTTCTTCATCACAACATTCCGTATTCCTGCATTTATCACCACTTTGGCGATGATGACCAGCTTGCGTGGATTAGCGTTGCTCGTTACCAATGGGAAGCCGATTTTCGGGTTGAGTGATGCTTTCAGGAAGCTTGGAGCTGGGTTTGTATTTGACGTAATCCCGATAAGCGGGTTAGTTTGGATAGTTATTACTGTACTAGCCTTTCTTCTATTAAAATATCTTCCTTTCGGTAGAAAGTTTTATGCTATCGGGGGAAATGAATCAGCTGCTTACCTCTCAGGAATAAGGACCAAATACATCACCACTGCCGCATACACTATTTCAGGTGCTCTTTCTGCATTTGCCGGCGTGATGCTTGCCTCATGGCTTTCAACAGGACAGCCAAACGCTGGCTCAGCAATGGAACTTGATGCGATTGCATCGGTTGTTATCGGTGGGACCAGCTTAAGTGGCGGTGTCGGAGGTGTCTTGGGGACTTTCGGTGGAGTCATGCTGTTAACCATCATATCCAATATTCTGAATTTGGTAGGTGTTCCATCATATTTCCAACAGATTGTTAAGGGTATCATCATCTTGTTGGCTTTGATTGGAAATAATTTGCTTACACAAAGAAAGAATTGATAAGGGAGGTGATAATTAGGATAGATGGAGGTTCGATGAGTTTTGATATGGGCTATTGGATTCTGTCTAATTGGCAGGATGGGCAAAAATGCAATTTTAAGAAAAGGAGTGTTTCATGCGTAAGAAAAGTATTGTTGTTCTGATGATCGCTATGCTTCTTACTTCTGTGTTGTTTGCGCAAGCAACGGCAGAGAAGGAAGAGAAAATCTCAATTGGCTTCTCCCAAGTGTTGTTGGATTCGCCATTCTATGTAGCTTTGATGGATCAAGCTGAAAAGACAGCCGAAGAAATGGGTGTTGAATTTATCTACCTTGATGCCCAAAGCAATATTCAAAAGCAAAATAATGACATCCTCGACTTGGTTAACAGGGGAATTGATGCTCTTATTATCAACCCAGTTGATCCTGATGGTGTGAAACCTGCTCTTGAAAGAGCCCGACAGGCTGGAATTCCAATCATTGCTGTCGACAGACCGGTAAACGATAAAGTTGATTCGTTTGTTGGCCGTGAAAACTATGCGATGGGGAAGATTGTCGGTGAATTGGCAGTAGAATTGCTTGGAGGTAAGGGAAAGGCACAGGGCAAGATTCTGGAGCTACAAGGTGATGCCGGTGGTTCTGTCATGATGGCAAGACGAGACGGTTTTCATGAAGCGGTTGATGCTGAGAAAGGAATTGTTGTCGTTCAATCACCGTATTGCGAATACATTCGTTCAAAAGCTGTCAGCGCAACCCAGGATTTGGCCCAAGCACATCCGGATATAGATCTGATTTATGGCCATAACGATGACATGGCTCTCGGTGGCTTACAGGTTATGGAACAGCTTCGCAAGAAAGTGTTCGTCGTAGGTGTTGATGGGTTGATGGAAGCGGTAAAAGCTATTGTCGATGGAAGATATAATGGTACGGCGATGAACGACCCGGCGGTACTTGGACGATTGGCTGTCGAAACTGCTATCAAATTGGTGAATGGTGAAAAGGTTCCCGAGTATATCGACGGCGGTACAAACTTGATTGACAAGAATAATGCTGCAAAATTCTACAACGCAGCGAACGTATTTGCTGTCATGTAATAAGAATCCAGTACTTCCAAGATCCTGATTATTGTATGATTATCTGCCTGTTTTACCTTGGTAAAGCAGGCAGTCTTATTCTGACAGTTGCTCCTCTGTATTTACTGACGCACCGGACAAAGTAGTCTTTGATGCTGATCTTGAGTATATTTAGAGCAGCTAACAAAAAAGGAGCGATACGATGGCAGATTCTCATACCTATTCCACAAATCTTCAATGGAGCATCAACCGAAAAGGGAAGTTGTCTACACCTGGGATGCCAACAATCGAAGTAGCGACTCCACCTGAATTCCCAGGAGGGCATCCACATATTTGGTCACCTGAGCATCTATTCGTCGGTGCTGCTGAAATATGCTTGATGACCACGTTTTTAGCCATTGCTGAAAAATCAAAACTTGAATTTGCAGATTATACATCCAATGCAACCGGCGTATTGGAAAAAAGCGATGTTGGATTGGTAGTGAAACATATCACCATCTATCCAAAAGTAACGGTATTTCATCAGGATGATATTGAGAATGTAATCAAGATTCTGGAAAAATCCGAGAGACATTGCATAATTTCTAATTCAATGAAAACTGAGGTTTCGATCAAGCCGACTGTTGAAGTGAAATCATAACATAGCACTAACTACAGTAAGTATATTTCATTGTCAAGAAAGATATCTACTAATTCGGGATCAAATTGGGCTCCTGAGCAGAGCTTGATTTCTTCAACAGCGATTTCCACGGGAAGCGCGGCGCGGTAGGCCCTGTCGGTTGTCATGGCATCAAATGAATCAGCTAACGCAACTATTCGTGCTTCCAGTGGAATATTTTTACCTTTTAATCCATCTGGATATCCTTTACCGTCGAAACGCTCATGGTGGCTTCGGATAATCGTCCTATAAGGCTGAAATTGGTTAATATGGATAATGATTCGCTCACCGAACACGGGATGCATGCGAATCAACTGTTCTTCTTCACTATCCAATGAAGATTCTTTATTTAAAATCTGTTCTGGGATGCCGATTTTTCCGATATCGTGTAAAATTGCACCGCCTTCGAGAATCTGAATCGCATCCTCAGACAGGTTTAGAGCTCTTCCAATCGAAACGCAAATATCCCGAACCCGATTACAATGCCCTTTTGTATATGCGTCCTTTTGTTCAATGGTCTCGGAGAAAGCCTCGAGAGTCGCACGAGTCGTGTCTTTCAGCGTATGCATCGTCTGTGAAAGTTTTTCTTCCAATTCTTTTTGGTAGGCAAGGTATTGTTTTTTTTCTTCAGTAAGATTTTGTTGCAATTCTGATTTGCTAATTACTCGTTGTACGCAAGCTATCAGTTCATCTCTGCGAACAGGTTTTGCCAAATAATCTGAAGCTCCAGAACGAATCGCTTTCATTCCAGTATCCAAATCATTAAAAGCTGTGAGCATCACAATCGGGATGTGAGGGTAACCGTGCCTGATAATTTCCAATAATTCAAATCCTGAAAGACCTGGCATTTTTATGTCCAATAGGATGAGATCGATTTCATCACCTTGTGAATTCAATACCTCTTCCAGCTCAGATCCGTCTTTGCATGTCGTTACATCATATCCTTCTTTTTTAAGCATCAACTGGAGAACTTTACGGATGGCTGGGTCATCATCCGTTGTTACAATATGCTTTACCATCGTTTCTCTCTCCGATGATTCACAGATTTGAATGATACGAAAAATGGAATCTGTGATCTATATTCCTCATAACCAGAGAACATTTTGGGGAACAAAAGTATATCTTCAATGATTACAAGAATCAAATTACACGTTATCAATCCGACGCATAGCACAAAAATCCAAATATTCCAAAAGAACGCGGCTATTAAGATATTAAGAACTGTATACCAAAGAAAACCAGGGTGTCTACTAATGCCATAAGTTCCGCGTTTATAGAGGCGTTCATTTTTTTTTGATTTAAGAGGGATTTCCAATAGGACCGAATAGATGAGTAATCCAGCGAATACGGACATAAGGATGATAATTATCCATGTAACTAGAGCAGGTAGTGGTGAGCGGTACATAAAGAATAACCAAGGATATGGAACTGCTGTAATAAAGAATCCAGTATAGAAAATCCTCTTCAAAATTGTTTTATTATATAGAATTGATAGGTCATATAGGCCTGAAAAGATATATCCGATGGTTCCAATAACAAATAGTTTGATTAAATGCATAAATTACCCATATAATAGTACAAGTTTTGTGTAATTGGTAGTATCACAAAGGAATCCCCATGATTATCGATATATCAACCATTATTCCTGCAATATCGTTCATATTATATGTCTTCTTTGTAATATTTGGGTTTCTCCAATATAAAAAGGATCGGTTCTATTGGTCGTTTCAACTCTATATGATTTTATTTTCAATATGGAGTTTCGGGTCCATGATGATGCATCTTAATAGCAGTCTTATGACACCTTTGTTTTGGAACAGGGTCATGCTTGTAGGATTGCTCTCAGCTCCTTTTGCATTATGTCATTTTATCATTGATATCCTAGACATACAAAATCGGCCGATCAGGATATTTATCGGCCTAAGCTATCTATTGATCATACCGCTCATGTACCTCAACTTCTCCGGATCTATCGTGAAAGAAGTTGGATTTACATCTGAGAATATATTCTATTATCAACTGACATCCGGAGCGATCCTGGCGTATTCGATTAGTTATATTTATATCTTCGTTACACTTTTTTTCCTATTGTTCGGATCAAAGCATAGACCTCTCCAAAAAGGTCTTAAGAATCTGTTGTTGCCTCTTATCGGGGTAGTGATCATGCTGGCTGGTATCCTTATCAACGTTTTCCCTGAGTTGGGAAAGTATCCGATAGATATTTTCGCTTCAACCATCAATGCATTACTCCTTTTTTACACGATTTATAAATTTAAATTAATCAACTATTCCCGTTTGGGATTAAGTATCATCTATTCTACGATCCTCGCGATAATCGCTTCGATTTCCTATTACCTGATTATCCTCTTGATCCAACTGTTCAACAAGGATTTTGCTCCGGGTGATGTCGGACAGTTATCCCTGATTCTTGGTATCGCAACGGTTATCATCATCCATCCGATCAGGAATCTTCTTTCTTATATCATCGATAATTATGTAATTCCTAAACGTCACCCGTATCAAACAACGATTAAGAATCTCAGTAAGAAGTTGACCACAATTATTGATCTGGGGGAATTGGGAGAAGAAGTTGTAAAAAACCTCAGTACCGGGTTGAAAACCGAATGGGTGGTCTTTGTCGCTAAAAATCCCGATAGCGATAAAACATTCAAACTGGTAGCCAACAACAAATGTCCTACAAAATTGACAATCGGAGATGAGATTGAATTTGTTTTCCCTAGGTACGTAGAAGACAAGCTACATCAACTACGGCGTGATAATATCTCATCCATCATCAATGTTAGTCCCGGGGAACAACGTTTGAAAGTCAGTGAACACCTTCCTGAGCTTGACGTGCTCATACCATTGGTCTTTAGGCAGCAATTAGCAGGATATATCCTCATTGGATATGATTACACAAAATCATTGATTACTGAAATAGAGCTGGAAGCCCTAGAAATTCTTGCAGCCCAAAGTTCACTTTCATTGAAGAATGCACTTTCATTCGAGCAGTTACGGATTCAAGGCAATGAACTGACCATGAGTAATAACAAACTCGAAGCGATTTTCAATGGGATAGCCTCTCCTGTGTGTATGATTGATATCGATTTTACTATTCAGGAAGCAAATACCGCAGCAGTTAGTTTTTTTGGAAATAATAAAAAGAATCTGATCGGGAATAAATGTTACCGGGCATTCTTCCATAGGGTAAGGCCGTGTGTATTCTGTCGGGCACTCGATTGTCTTCATACAGGCGTACTCCAGGCAACTGAAGCAGATGTGGCAGAAAAAGTCTATTCGTTCCAATTTCATAACGTTAGGGTTCCCGAGAACTCTAAGAGTGTGTTTATAGAAATAATCAATGACATCACCGAACAACGAAGTCTTCAACAAGAACTCGTAAGAGCTGAAAAGATGGCGGGTATCGGTACGTTAGCAGCTGGAATTGCCCATGAACTTAATAATCCACTCGCAGGAATCAGTGGAACCGCAGAGATTATGTTGGGTGAGGTCGATGAACAAAACCCTCATCGTGAGTATCTGGAGGATATCTTGAAGTACTCACAAACTGCTTCTGATGTGATTAAGGAATTGTCGATTTACTCACGAAAAGAAGAAACAAAAGAAAAACAACAGTTCGAAGTAATTCGGACCATTGAATTTGTTTTAAGATTAGCGACTCGAGGAACAGAGGCTCAGAACATCAACATAATTCGCAACTACCATGCGCTGCCAACGATTGAAGCGAATGAAAGCGAATTACAGCAACTATTCTTGAATATCATTGTAAATGCAATTCAAGCGATGGATGGGAAAGGAACTTTGACCCTTACTTGTATCGAGAAAAATGATTTTGTTTTTATAAAAATTGGAGATACCGGTTGCGGTATCCCCGAAAAGAACCTCAATCAAATATTTACTCCATTTTTCACTACCAAATCCCCGGGGAAAGGTACCGGCTTGGGGCTTTCTAATTGTTACAGCATCGTGGAGAAAATGGGAGGCCGGATTAGAGTAAAAAGTGAAGAAGATGTCGGTTCTGAATTTACGATAATTTTCCCTTTGAGCGATGATTCGCGTGACGCGATCAGTTTTTCATTGGTTACCGACCAAGCGGGGATGAATGATGTGTTTTTTCTCCAAAGAAAAGTTCTTGTTGGAGAAAAAGGGTATCTGGAAGGTACGATCCATCGGGCCGAGGATGAAAAAGCGACCCATATACTGGCATTCAGGGGCTTACACCCTGTTGGGACGGTATCATTGATGACTTCGGAAAAACTCTGGCCGTTGCCCATATCGAATTATTTTGATGTGAGTTCGGTCGTGAAATCGAAACATTGTTCGGAAATTCTTCGATTGGCGGTATTACCCGACATGAGAAATTCCTTGGTGTCATTAGGGTTGATAGTACTCGTTTTTCTTCTTGCTCGAAGCAAAGGGATCAAAGACTTGATAATTGATGTCTTCGCTGACGATGTCAAGACAATCAAGCTATACAAAAAATTCGGATTTGAAGAAGTCGGTACGTATTATTCTCCCTCCGCGGTAACCGTCTTGGCTCTACAAAGTGAAACACCGATGGAGAAAGACCAGAGCCAGTTAAGACATTTTGTAAGGCCTTTGTTCAACCGATTGAAAACATTGTTTGATTTCGGTGAATATACGCAAGGAGTTCTTGACGAGATGGACAGGATTCTCAGTGCTGATGCCGATTTTTCGGATGAACAGGATGAGACTGGTTGAGATGTATGTCAGTCTATTTCATTTATTTCTCAGCAACCAACAATATCCCGTAATCATCGACCGGTATGTGTTTCCATAAGGACCGGTTCCGATTCCGTCCTATGGTGCCATATTTTTTACACATCAATTCAACCGGATATCTTCAGGTTTGGCAGCCAACATCCTGAACTATTCACCGCTACGTACATTATCGGTGAGATCGTATTCGCCTTTGTCTTCTTGAACATATATTTGGTATGATAGAAAAAAACATATATGGAGGATATGATGCAAGTTTTGATGATCAATGGAAGCCCGCATGAAAAGGGATGTACCTACACAGCATTAAACGAAGTGTCCAAAAGTTTATCACTGCAAGGGATTGAAAGCGAAATACTATGGATAGGTGAAGAAGCAATTCACGGATGTGTAGGATGTGGATATTGCACTTCCCATAAAGCCTGTAAATTTAGTGATGACAAGGTAAACGAAGCTGCATCAAAAGCTTTGGTCTTTGATGCATTGATATTAAGTTCGCCGGTTCATTATGCATCTGCATGCGGTAGTGCATGCGCTTTCTACGACCGCCTGTTCAGAATCGTATCAAAAGATCTGGCATTAAAACCAGGGGCTTCGGTCGTATCATGCAGAAGAGGCGGAGCGAGCGCGGCCTTTGACAGATTGAATAAATATTTTACCATCAGCCAAATGCCGGTGGTTTCATCCACCTATTGGAACAGTGTTCACGGTAATACTCCGGAAGAAGTCGCCCAAGATCTGGAAGGCCTCCAAGTGATGCGAAATCTTGGGGAAAATTTAGGTTGGCTACTTCGCTGCATAGAATTGGCATCAAGAGAAATAGAACGACCGATAACAGAACGGGGTTATAAAACTAATTTTATTCGATGATAAAAATAATAGCAGAAAACCATTCAGGTTCTCTGCTATGAAAGAGATATGTGATTGATTATGAACTAGATTTTCGTTCAGCAATTCGTTTCTTTTGAGTCTTTTCAATTGCATCGACAATTTTTTCATAGCCTGTACATCTGCAAAGATTCCCTGCGACTTGACGTCTGATTTCATCTCTGCTAGCGGGTTTGTCGCTTTCAATAATTGGAATCGAAGCCATGATAAATCCGGGAGTACAGAATCCGCATTGTACGGCACCGGCATCAATAAATGCCTGTTGGATATCAGAGATGCCGGTTTTTACATCGTTAAGCCCTTCGACAGTCAATATTGATTTACCTTCAGCCCAAATAGCCAAATAGATGCAGGAGTTGAACGGTTTACCGTCGATTAAGACAGTACAAGCACCGCATTCTCCGACATCACACCCATGTTTAATACTATCGAGACCTTCTTCGTTGCGAAGCATGTCTGATAATGACGCGCGAACATCAATATGATAGTGTCTTTTTGTTCCGTTTACGGTACATGAAACTAATTTCCTAGCCATTGATCTTGCCTCCTGCTTTTTCAATTGCAGCAATTGTTGCACGGCGAGCGAGCTCTTTTACTAAATGGAGTCTGAATTCCTTTGAAGCTCTCCAACTGCTTCGTGGCATAACATCGACAAGGGAACCTTCTCCGACCATGTGTAGCAGTTCATCATCCAATGCATGTCCGTTTGCACTGGCTTCGGCTGTTACCGAGCGTATGGGGGTAGGTGCGGCGACCCCGAAAGCGATACGGAACCGATCGATGGTGTTCTTATCATCTGAAAGACGTACGTTTACTGAACAACCTAACGTAGCGATATCCATCGCCTTACGCATTGCATACTTGATGTAATGACCATACGTATGTTCCCAACTCTCTTTACTAATACGAATACCGGTGAGGATTTCATTTTGCTTCAAATCAACTTTCCCCGGACCAAAGTTAAATTCAGCGTACGGAAGGATCCGAATCCCATCAACGCTGGTCAATTCAAGAGACGCGTCGTAGGCTTTCAATGTAGAAGCAGAATCCGCACTGGTTACGCCATTGCAGATATTGCCACCGATTGTACCGATATTTCTGATTTGCGGCCCTCCGATCTGATTCACAGCTTCACCGAGCACAGGAATGTGTTCAAGAATCAACGGATGTGTCGCAACATCAGTAAAACTACACAAGGGACGGATGATAATAGACCCGTCTGGTTCCATCGTAATGCCACGCAATTGGTCTAGACCGAATATGTTGATAAGGTCACACCCAGAAAGCTTACCTTCGTGTAGTTTTATCAGGATATCGCTCCCGCCAGCCAGAATCAAAGCTTCAGGGTGTTCATTACGAAGGATGAGAGCTTCTTTTACTGTTTTTGCTTCATATAACGTATTAAAATCGTACATGCTCATCCCCCTATTTATAAAGCCCTGCATGTTCAAATGCGAAGAATAATTTCTCAGGATTCAAAGGAATCGAATCCATTGCCACGCCTGTCGCGTTGAATAGCGCATTCCGCAATGCCGGAGCGACTGGAATCACCGGTGGTTCGCCAAGAGCTTTGTTTCCGTACGGACCTGTCGGATCATTTGTTTCAACGAAATCAGCATGAAGATCGGGAGTGTCAATCGGCGTCATCAATTTATAATCCAACAGGTTTCCGTTCAACATTTTTCCAGTTTTCGGATCGAATTTCAAAATTTCGGACAGTCCATAACCGAGTCCCATGCTCATTCCGCCGTGAACTTGTCCCTCTGCGGTTTGTCGATTGATTATCTTACCAGAGTCATGCACGTTGATAATGTCGAGGACCTTGATCTGACACATAGGGATATCAACTTCAATTTCTGCGAAACATACGCCGAACGCATACGTATTATCAGAACAATGGTGGGATTCTTCCGCAGCGATATGTTGTGAGTTTGTAAGGCTATAACAAGATTCGATAGCTACTTCAGCTACCGAAAGCAGATGCTCCTCTTTATGCTTGTGAACAATGAAGTTTTCTTTGATATCAAGGTCCCATGGGTCCTTGTGGAGCATGAATCCAGCGAAATCAAGAATCTTTGCCTTCAGTGATTCAGCGGTTTTCTTTACCGCCATTCCCGACACGTACGTTTGCCTTGAAGCATAGGCACCGGAATCGTAGGGGGTCACGTCAGTATCTTGCTTGCTAATAAGATGTACTTTATCGACTGTCACTCCAACAGTATGGGCAGCCATTTGGACAAATACGGTATCAGCACCTTGTCCTATTTCCGTTGCCCCGACCTGCAATTGAAATGAGCCATCCTGATTGAGCACCATCCTGCATGCGGCTGTTTCCAGGCTGATCGGATAGACTCCGGTTTTGTAACAGAAGATTGCCATGCCGACACCTTTTCTTATCGGACCCGATTGATTTTTATATGTGTTCCTTTTTTCCGTGTAATTCAAATACCGTTCGCCCTTGTCGATACATTCCGCCAAACCTGTCGAATGACAAGTGATCGTGGTGAGGGAGTCTACGTACCCAAGCTTCATCATGTTCGTCTTTCTGAATTCGATTGGGTCGAACCCCGTCTTTGCTACGATATCGTCAACATGGGCTTCCAGTGCGAAGCCGATTTGCGGAATACCATAGGCACGCATTGCGCCGGCAGTCGGCAGATTCGTGTATACGGTATAAGCTTCTCCCTTGATTGCTCCGACAGGATACATCATCCTGAATCCATTAATTGCATTTGCCACCAACGCATGCGCATGGGAAGCATACGCACCTTGATTGGAATAGGCGATTATTGAACGGGCTGCAAATGAACCATCGGTTCTCACGTATGACTCGATATGGAATTTCATCGCATGACGCACGCGAGTACAATTGAAAGTCTCTTCCCGTGTATATTCGAGTTTGACAGGACGTCCGGCAACCCGTGTAGCGAGAAATGCATTAAGCGGTTCTGTAAGCGCGTCTTGACGATTGCCAAATCCGCCGCCGAGGTATGGTTTGATTATCCTAATATCGCCAAATCCGACACCTAAAGCTTGTGAGCATATCCGACGTATGATATGGGGAATCTGTGTTGCGCTGACCACAACAATCTTTCCAGATTCGATATACGCGAAAGAGAGGGCTTTCTCGATATGGCAATGTTGTACAATGGGCGTCTCGTAATCACCTTCGATTTTTATCAAGCCGGGTTCTCTTCGTGCTTCTTCATAAGAGCCGATTTCATATGATGAATGGACAACAACATTGTCAGGACGTTCTTCGTGTATCGGAATGCGAGTTGGTTTCATCGCATCCTCTACAGTGATCACCGGTTCAAATTCTTCGTAAGTTACCTTTATCTTTCTGAGAGCTTCTCTTGCCGCCAATTCATTTTCAGCAATGACCGCGGCGATATCATCACCATAAAAACGAACTCTTGTATTCAAGAGCTTCCTATCTGCGATATCTTGATGTTTTTTATCGGTTGACCATGGATGCCCGGCTGTCGGGAATTGAATGTCAGGAACGTCAAAGCACGTCACGATATCAACAATGTCAGGTACTTTCCATGCTTCAGTCAAATCGAAGGATTTGACTATTCCATTGCCAATGGTACTATGCAGTACTTTCGCGACTAATGCATTGCGAGGTACCAAATCTCCAGTATATTTTGCCTGCCCGGTGGTCTTTTCCTTAGCATCCACTCTTTTCAAGGGTGCTCCGATTATATCCATTACTCCCTCCTCGAAGGATTGGCAATTTACATAAACTGCACCTTGGTGCAGGTTGCACATATCATTTTACAAGATATGATGTACTTAATGAACATAAAAATGAATGAAACAGCATGATGTTGTATTCATTAGGTCATATCACTACCAATTTACTATGAATTAAAATAATTTCAAAGAAGGATGTAAAATATTTTCTGTAAAAGTCATGAAAATACTATCTTCTGGTAATCGTCATGGAAAATACATATACTATTGGGAGATGTCATCGATGGTGGACAAATGAATGTCAGCCATAGTGTTTGGAAAGGAATAAAGTATGTTTGATCTTGAAGCGAAGATCCAAAGTTGGAAAAGATATCTATATGAGAACGGTTCGTATGATGTTATTGCATTGGATGCGCTGGAAGAAAAACTACGTTCAGATCTATCAGTTCTAGAACAAACAGGTTTAGATGGTGAAGAAGCTTTCATCATCTCCACTCGACGAATAAGTGCCGCGGAACAACGATTCGTCATCCCTCCTGTGGAAACCGTATGGCCACGATTACAGACAGCTGACGTAGGATATAGAAAACGAGAAATGATATTCGTGGTCGGATTAGCGCTTCTTGGCGGGCTTTTGGGAAAATTTCCAGCATTGTTTGGCTATGGTGATATTGATACGTACGGTTTGATCTACATGAAGAATGCAGCATTGTTCGCTTTGTTCCCGATAGCGATCTATTACATATGGAAACGATCTTTACCAATACCTAGGAGTTTAGTCTACTTGGCAGCTTTTCCGATCGCCGCGTTGTTTGTCAATCTCTATCCTTCGTATGAACCGCATCACACAAGCCTCCTCATGGTGTTGCATCTTCCGATCAGTCTTTTATATATCATGATGTATTTCTATGGCGGGCCCAATAAAAAATACAATCGGGACCAAAGTATTACCACTTCTTCTATCGGATGGACCGAACCAGAGACCAGGTTGAATTACATCCGCTGTGTCGGTGAAACATTTATCCACACCATACTGATTGTATTGGGGGCCATGGTGCTCATCGGACTCACGGTGGGAACGTTCGATCTGATAAAAATAGATATTTCAGGATTTTTAACAACATGGATACTCCCCTTCGGGTTGTTTGGTATCGCGATGATCGCAGTGTATCTGGTTGAACAAAAAAAGGCCTTGCACGAAGGAATTGCACCGATCTTGGCAAAAATCTTTATCCCACTGTTCTTAATTGTAATTGTCAGCTTGATCGTCGCATTTCTCATCACACCAAATGCTGCTATCGAACAAAGAACGTTACTGCTTTGGTTTGATATTATCATTGCATTCGTACTTGCCCTCAATCTCTATGCCATGAGTGCCAAAGACCAGGCATATCCGGACAAATCAAAATTTTGGGATATCCTGACATTCGCCATGGTCATCGCGGCGATAATCGCGGATCTGATTGCCCTGTCAGGCATACTCATCCGTTTGTCATCATACGGCATTTCCGCCAATAAGTTGGCTGTATTGGGGGAAAATGTCATTATGCTGGTTAATCTCGTACTGCTTGCAATCCACTATGGTCGTTATATGGCGAAGAAAGACAAATACAAGAACGTAGTGGTGATGCAAATGAAATTCCTCGATGCGTATGCGATATGGGCGACTTTCGTCGTGATCGCTTTCGGACCACTATTTGGGTTTAGATAAATTTCTCAAGAATACTATCGATTTTCCATCCAATCATATTGACAGATGATGTTGAGGTATGTAATGAATGAATATATTAAAATTCATTCAATAGGAATGCAGTATGGATGATAAAAAGGCCGTAATCTATGATTGTGCTAAAGAATTATTTATTATAAATGGATTTAAAGATACAAATATTGCAATGATAACCGAAAAGGCTAATGTGGCAGTCGGTACGTTCTATTCATATTACCCTTCAAAAGAGAAGCTTTTCTTTGAGATATTCCTTGAAGAAAATATAAAGCTAAAAAAACAGTGTCTTACGGTAATCGATATGCGACAAAAGCCTTTGGAGGTGATATCGCACATGATGGCTTTGAATTCAGAAGGATTTAGGACCAATCCGATTTTAGTCGAATGGTACGATAAGAAAGTGTTCGCAAAGATCGAAAAATTGTTTCGAGAAGAACATGGGAGTCAATCGACAGAATTTCTCTATGATTACTTTTTGGATTTGGTAAAACAATGGCAGCAACAGAACGTCATACGTGACGACATTGACAGCACGATGATCATGAAGATTTTCACTGCGATCATGAATGTTGATGTTCATAAAGAAGAGATAGGTATTGAATATTTTCCACAGCTATTAAATGTTATGACTGAATTGATCATGGAGAGCCTTATGGTCAATCCATGAGGTGATAAGCCGCAAGGAG
>JAAYIV010000055.1 GCA_012523305.1 Spirochaetales bacterium | reverse complement strand
GAAGGAATCTTATCGACAACTTCTGGGACGATCGGTTTTGTTTCCGACGGAGTAGCGGCAGGTTGTTGTTCAACTCGAGTTTGGACAACCGGTTTGGAAACGGATGTGACTGGCGCTGCGGGTCGTTCGAATTTTATTCCGATATCTTCGACGGCGGATAATTTGTTGATATATGTGTCATCAGGATTTATAGATAGCGTTTCATAGAGATTTCTGGTTATCGGTTTCTCATGCATGAATGGGTCTGCCATATTCAAATAAGTGAGTTCAGGAAGATTTACTGTCTGGCGAGTTATGGTATTAAGGGCAATGACTTCTCCACCTAGGGAATAAATCAGTTCTGATAGGTCGGACGATACCAATATTTCACCTGAGCCATTCATTTCATAAATTGAACCTGGTGTTGAAACGGTCAATTTTCCTTTGAATTGTTCATCTATAAGGAAATTTGCCGAACCCGCAACCAAATAGAACGAAGGCGCACCCTCAGGCATCCTTCCGATAGTAAGTATTGTTTCTCGTTGGAGAAGGATTTTCCCAAATGGAACATGTATATAGATCGGATCTTGATCTGATAGTACGATCCAACCCGGCTTTAGTTGCACAGGAGGGTCAGTTTGAGGGATATAGACCCCTTTTTCATCAAACTGATAGTACAGGATCTGATTGTCGTCTTGCACATGGATATAGTCGTGGGCATCTAAAGTCGCGGCCATTGCAATCGATGGCACGAAGGCCATAAGTAATAGTAGCAACACTACATTTTTAAACTTCATCATCTTCTTCATCTTCATGCCTCTACATTACTGCAATTCGGTGTCCCTAGCAACTACGTTTTCCCTAGGAATCTTATAGTTAAACTCATGTGCGTGGTAAATGTGTTCTCTTGCATCTCTGTCTAATTGAACAAGTTCCCTGACGATAGGTTTCAATTTACTGCGAATATTTGATTGATCAAAGGGACAAACAGGTTTCACCACCGGCATACCAAACTGTTCACATAACCTTTTGATCGTATGTTCATGAACTTCAATCATCGGTCTGATGATATGAAGCTTACCCTTAAAAAACTCTTGTATGGGTAACATTGTGGTAAAAGTTCCTCGAGAAGTCAAATTCAACAAGGTGGTTTCTACCAGGTCATCCAGATGATGTCCAGTCGCAATAAGCTGGATATGATGTTTATCAGCATAATTGAATAAAATTCTTCTTCTATTGCGAGAACATAAATAACAATTGAATTCACCCTTGAAACTATCGGGAAATTGCGGCTCATCGGTTATTTCCAACATGATTTCAAGCCTATCGAAATATTCATGTAATGCATCTTTTGCCTGTTTCGAAATCGGATGTTCGATCCAATTGATCATGAGGGCTTTCAATTCGTACGTAATGGGCAGCCATGAACGTCTGATTGACAGGGCTAATGCAAGTGCCAATGAATCTTTCCCTCCTGAGACACTCAACAATACCGAATCTCCGGCACGTATCATTTGATGGGTATTGATGGTTTTCCCGGTCTGTTTGATGAATCGCATGACCCATGGGGGTATTTCTTTGTTTACCAATTCTTTCCATGAATGGATCGCATTCGTTTGTGCAACGTTCATGTTACCGTGTCTCCATGATGCTTGACATCGCTTTTTGAACTTCGGAAGACAATACGTAGTCAGGAGTGAAAATCCTGAATTTCCTTAGACTTGTTGTGAATGAAAAGACTACTTCGATTGTAAAGAGTTCATCGACAGCAAAAAAAGGCAATACATTCCCATCGGGAAGGAGTACCGGCATGTCGGATTGGAACGATATCGCTTCGGGGATGTCAATGATCACTTCATGTTCTTTTAGTTCCTGATAACGATCGTTGAGTAATTCAAACAGCTTGTTCTCAAATTTTTGGCGCGATTGCAATGATAGACAATCAACCATTACTGGATTATGGTCATCAAAAGGCTCGACATAACGTTCTTCCAACAGTTTGCTCTGCTCAATATTTCGAAGCAGCTCGAAAGGAGCGAAATCGTGTATGGTGGCTGCCAGGGCAAACAAACTGACATCATCCAAATCATACAAGTCTTGCTGAAATAAGACCTTGGAACTCAAAGCCTGTTGCAACGCTTTCTTTGCCATCGCTGTTGCACAACGGGTCGTCTTGTGCCAATAGACATTTTTATACATTAAATATTTAGAGAAAAGAACATGTTCAACAGATCCGATGGACGAGAGGGGAATCGCAATGTTGCCCGCGGGTATGCTTATCAGATTTCGAGTAATGTAAGAAACATCCTGGGTCCCGTACGGTACTCCGCAGAAATAAGCATCGCGATTCAAGTAATCGAGCTTGTCGGGATCCAATGTTCCTGATAATAAATTCCTGAAAAATTCGATTTGCGGTGATTGAACCGGCAGGGATGAATCGATGATGCTGCACACATCAAGTACCGATGCTCCGATATCATTGATCAAGATTGTTTTCAACTCATCGTCTTCTGTAATGATTTCTCTTGCCAATTGCTCATGTTCTTTCAATGCGAGTTCTTTCAATGCATGGGCATAAGGGAAATGACCTATATCGTGAAGCATGCAGGCAGAAAGAAACGACATGATATGTTCATGTGAAAATTCGATCGTGGCATTTGTTTGATGTGAATTCTGTTGAAGTAAAGCCAACATGATCAATCGTGCAACATGAAATACTCCAAGACTGTGGTTCAACCTTGTATGCACAGCTCCGGGATAGAGGTGATAGACAGGTCCGAGTTGTTTTATATTGCCTAGTTTTTGCATTGCTTTAGATAGGTAAAGCTTTTTAAAACCAGCAGAAAGCAGAACATCCTTCCATACAGGATCTCTAATCGTTTCTATGAATTCACCCGTTAAGAACGCCAGTTCTTTTTGAGTGCTCTCTTTTACACCTGCACGCATAGCATATTGTTTCCTCGTCATCATATCCTAATGGAAGCGTACATTTCTGTCCAGAAGAACCTATTTGACTTTACCTCTTCTCTGGAGTACACATTATCTATGCGGAAACTTATCGCGATCTTATGCGTGCAATGCCTCTGTCTTACTCTCTCTGCGACAGATATCACCAAAACATTTACCATATTGCCATGGATAGGGGAACCTCCTATAGTAGACGAATTCGGTCAAACTGCTTTACCTGAAAATCATCTTGTTGTTTCACATGTATATACGATACTCAATAAACCCTTTGGAATCGATTGGTTGCAATCTTATGTCAGTCCCAAGACGAGAAGACAGTTTACGCTCGCTTACGGTTGGTTCTTGGAGAACATACTCCCGTGTAGAGAAATCTTGACGAGCATAAAGACTCCAATGGTTTTTCCCGGAACTGTGAAAGTTAAAACAATTGGAACAGATGGACTTTCGTATACGTTTGAAATCATTTTTTCACTGAATGCCGAAGGTGGATTTGAAATACTTGCTTTAGGCAATGTTCCTATCGAAGGCTCTGAAATAAGTAATGGTGAAAGCCCTTGACAGCGAGTTGGTTCATCTGTATAGTGGCTCCTGTTATGCAGATTGCATATAAAATGGCGGCGTAGCTCAGATGGTAGAGCAAGCGGCTCATATCCGCTCGGTCAGGGGTCCAAGTCCCTTCGCCGCTAGAAATGATCGGGACATGCACAGCGTGTCCCGAATTTTTCATTAAAACGATTGATTTACCCATATAAAAGGTATTTCTCCTTGTCAAGAATTCATTTGGTAGGTACTCTTGAGTCATCATGATAGGATTTTTCATTAAAAAAGCATTCTTTGATAGTTGGGACAACCTTATTACTTTGGTAGGGTTAAATTTAGTATACCTGCTGGTACTGCTAAGCGCATACGGTGCTTTATCAGCACTAGGTGCCCAACCGGTTATCGGAATCGTATTACTTCTGGTAGTGCTGTTATTGAATTCACTAGTTACAGGAACAATTTCATTTGTCACCAAGCACTTCGCTTGGTTCCAGCGACCGACATTTGCCGATGTCAAAAGGGCTTTTTTGGATTCGTGGCGCCATAGCTTGCTCCATTATGTATTTACAGTAATAGTAGTAGTCATCGTACAGCTGGTAATTCCCTTCTATCTGTCTTATCAAAAATTATTACCGTTTGCGGTTGCCGTGATATTGTTCTGGATAGTATTAACGCTAGTAATGGCCTCACTGTATTATTTCGCGCTGGCAGCACAGATGCCTGCGGACAAACCCTTAAAAACATTTAAGAAATCATTGATGGTTGTCGGCGATAACATGGGCTTTACCATTTTTTTCCTCCTGTATACCGTACTTAATTTAGTGTCTACCATCGTATTTGCCACGATAATTCCCGGGGTTTCCGGAATATCACTTTCTCAACAAGTCGCCATGAAGTTATTGATGTTCAAATACGATTTTCTTGAGGAGCATCCCAACACGCCCAAAAAGCAGTTACCATGGGAGGAATTACTTTTCGATGAACGTGAACGGGTAGGGAAACGAACATTCAAGGGCATGATTTTTCCTTGGAAAGAGTAAATTAAAACGATAGTCATATAGGAGCAACTCGTGCGTGAAATTGAAATAAAAGCACATGTTGAACATCCCGAGGAACTCAAGCCTATCATTGATTCTCTTTTAGATTCCGAAGGCACATTTCAAAGAAAAACAGATGTCTATTATGGCAGGAAATCGGAAAACAATTCTCCTTTGAGCCGTGCAGCCCAATTCAGGTTAAGATATCTCGAAGACAGCATCATTATTACCCGTAAATCAAAACAATTGCAGACCGGCGGAGTCGAAAATAATTCAGAAATCGAATTTTCAGTTTCAATAGCAGAACAACAGCACATTAAAAATTTTTTTGTATCGCTTGATTTTGTCATCGTAGCGGAAAAAGAAAAAACAGGTTGGTATTGGGTAAAGGATAACCTTACCATAGAACTCATCGAAATAACTCATCTTGGATGGTTTATCGAGGTAGAGTATCTTCTTGAGGACGTAGCCGGTGATGATGAAATTAACGCTGTCAAAATGAAATTGTTCGATTTTCTTGCTGCGTGTCATATTTCAAAGCAAGCGGTTGAATCCAGATACTATCTTGATCTTATCGAAGAAATCAGTCTGGACTCATAGGATATTTTTCACTATCATTCGACACATGGAATATAGAGCGAGCCACATATTGGTAAAAGACAGGAAATTAGCGGATCAGTTGCTTAAACGTATCAGGCAAGGCGCTGATTTTAGCTCCCTTGCCCGTGAATTCTCCACCTGCCCGAGTAAAAGCAAGGGGGGGGATTTGGGTTGGTTCGGAGAAGGCAAGATGGTGCGTGAATTTGAAGAAGCGGTGAAACGACTGTCGCAGGGAAAAGTCAGTGATGTCGTGAGGACTCAATTCGGGTTCCATATCATCAAACGCACTGGATTCAGAGATTAGTACTGATCAAAGCCATGCGGGAAGCAAGGCAATCTTCCCTGTTTCATGATGAGTGTATACGTCCACATCAATCGAATACACATCTTTGATACGTTCGGGTGTGAGTACCGTAACCGGCGATCCTTCGGCAACGATTGCTCCGTTTTTCATCATAATGATACGGTCGCTGAATGCCATGGCTGCGTTAAGGTCATGCAATACGCAGATCACACTTATGTGAGAAAGGTTCACCAACCGTTTTAACAACGTAAGGATTTCTCGTTGGTTATACACATCGAGATGACTGACCGGTTCGTCAAGTGCGATGATTTTTGATTCTTGTGCCAAAGCCCGTGCGATGACCATTCTCTGATATTCACCACCAGAAATCTCCGTGACTAGACGATCCTTGAGATGGGTGATTCCCGTGAGATTCATCGCATGTTGTGTTGCTTGTATGTCATGTTGTGAAAGCAAGGAAAATCTCGGCACATGAGAATACCTTCCCATCGTCACAAAATCAGCTATTGAGAATTCATAATCAGAAAAACCTTTTTGCGGTACATAGCTGATTGCCCGCGCCATTTGCTTCTGGGTCATGCCGCGTACGTCCTGGTCCAAAAGCGCTATGGTCCCTTGCGGTAGGTCAAGAATTTTAAGTAAGTGTTTCAGTAACGTCGTTTTGCCCGACCCGTTAGGTCCAACTATCGTGGTAAAATGTGAAGATCTGAACGTGGTCGATAGTGATTCGAATAGTTTTCTATCTCCATAAGACCACTTTATATCTTGTACCGAAGCAATGATATCATTCATTTACGTATTCCTTTACGGTAATTCGCCAACATGACGATAAACAACGGAGCACCGGCGAGAGAGGTTACAACTCCGACCGGCAACTCTGTCGAACCGAGGGCATTTCTTGAAATCGTATCGGCACAAAGCATCATGAGAGCACCGCCTGCCATCGCGTTAGGGAGTAACTTTTTATGTAACGGTCCGACAACCAATCGGATTATGTGGGGAACCATCAAACCTACAAATCCGATGATTCCACAGAATGACACGATTGCGGAAGTCGCTACGCTTGACAAGGCTAACAAGATGATCCTTACTTTTTTTAAAGGCAGACCGACAGATATTGCTGATCCTTCATCGAGTAACAGAATATCCATTTCTCTGCTGAATGACATGATAAGACCGGTGCTTGCGACTGAGATGATTCCCATGATAGCTAATTTATTCCACGTTGAAGTTGCTAACGAACCCAAAGACCATTGGATGATGCTGTGTAATTGACTTCGGTTTAGGTAGAGAAACAGTGTCATGGCTGCTGAAAGTAAAAAGTTCAAGGCAACTCCGGTCAATAACAGCGTGGTAACCGACCTTCGCATCCCTCCTGAGAGTGCGAAGACGAGTAGGGCGGTTCCGATTGCTCCGATTCCAGCTGCAAGCGGGATATCCCACATCAGCGCCACATGACCTATCAATCCGAAAAATGCAGCCAGCGCGACTGAGAATGCAGCTCCTGAAGAAATTCCAAGCACATAGGGATCGGCCATAGGATTTCGAAACACAGCCTGGAATACTGTCCCGCACACTGCCAAGGTGCAACCTGCGACAATCGCACTGAGAATTCTTGGAAACCTGAGATTCCAGATAATCATGTGTTGGCTTGAAGAGAATAACTCGCTATTTGAACTATCGGGCCCTGCAAATAGGATATGGACGACCTGATTGATAGTAATATCGGCAGGACCGGATATCATGGCCAGTAACGCGATTACTACAATTAGCAACAACAGTACCACGAACAGAATAATTGATCGTTTTGTGATGGTCATTCAATAGTCTCCCATTGAATCGAAGGATGGAATAACTTTGCCAGATTCAACACCGCCAATGCTGAACGAGGACCTTGCCGTTCGAGCATTCCGTTGTCAAATGGATAGATCTTGCCATTTTTTACCGCTTGAAGATGCTTATAGGGTTCCATGGTTGAAAATTGCTGATGTGTTAATTCGAATGTAGAACCCCATGAAGGCGGAAGAATTATGATCTCAGGATCGTTCTCGAGAATGAGTTCTGCTTGAAACATCCAATTTTTGCCGTTTTCTGCAATATTTGTTGCACCGGCGATGGTAATGAGATCATTGATAAATGTGTCTCCTGTAGCAGTGAAATCTCCCCATTCTCCAAAACCTGCCACGTAATACACCGAAGGTTTGGGCAATCCGACTATGATAGTTCGGATCTTCTCGACTAGCGAACGCATTGTCTCGGTACTATAGAGGGCTTGTTCGTACGTGCCGGTAATCTTGCCAACCGATTCAATCAGTCGATATGTTCCTTCGAGAGTTTCGGCTTCGTTAAAAAAAGCAACAGGAATTCCGGTTTGTTCGATAGCGTCAATTGTTTGTGACTGGCCTAACGTACTAAGGATCACAAGTGATGGTTCGCTAGCTACGATCATCTCGATACTCGGACTGAAGAGGTCTCCCATCGAGGGTATCGCTGAGGCTTCGACAGGGTAGTCGCAATAGTCGGTTCTGCCAACGATATTGTCGCCTAGACCCAATGCAAATAAAATTTCTGTAATATTCGGGCTAAGCGATACGATCCTCTCTGGAGGTTCGTTAAGAGAAATCAAGCGTTGTCTGGAATCGAGTATCTGGATAGATGGCTCATAGACCGCCTGTTCTTTGTTCCCGGCGGCAAACACATACGCCGGAGCAAAAACAAATAACAAAACAAGAAGAGTACAACTGAATGTAATGAATCGAAGTGTGCGTTTCATGTCCATTCTCCTTAATTGGTACTATGGGCATGAGACTGCATACCCGACCTATTCACCGTAGGTCCGACCATAATGATCGACAGGTTCACAAGCGGCAGGTCTCCTGGCTTGGAGGAATAAAATCACAACACCTTCCCGGAATGCTCCAGTGGTCGTGCGAATGCACGTGTTGTCATTAACCTCTTCACAGTGGCGGGACCGCACGGGATTATCACCCGTTTCCCTTTTCACGGACGCATTTATTCGTCCGAACCGCTTGTATGACTATCCTATTGCTAATCACCGTAGCTGTCAATGCCATGCGTTGTCTCATCGATAATCTAGTCGAACATCAAGCGTGCTTCAAAACTTATATCCATGGCAGACTTAGGGTTTCTTGGACAGGGTGTTTCGAATGAGGCAGCCCATCCCACTGGTGGCACTATTCATAATCCGATGGTACAATACCGCATAAGGAGTCGCCCATGATCAATCAATCATTAGTCGAGCAAGCTATACAAGCGGTAAGCGAACATGACGATCTCGAGTATTTACAACGATTATTTGACATGCTTGGCGCGTTTGGCAACCTAAAGGACAAAGGCGAAAGCATGTTATGGCACGCTGTGAGATTCAATGAATCGGTGGAAGTCGTAAAACTTTTACTTGGAAGAGGGGCCACTCCCAATGATAACATACTTAAGACTGCCATCATTCATAATCCCAATCCGAATATTACCATGCAACTATGCGATGCATTTGGCAAACTCGAGCAAGAACAATTGGATGCAGCATTTCTGTATGCGGCCGCTTCTTGTCATGATGATATTTTGATACGATATTTTCACAAATTGGGAGCGAACTTGTCAGCCACTCTTCCGATGGACATATACATGGATCAAGAGGATTTCTCGACAGACTGGGAAGATGAAGATGAGTATGAATTTGACGAACATCCCGTAGAACAAAATGCTATCGTGGTGGCTATATATGAAAATCCTCAACCGGACTTGATGGTCGAACACCTCTCATCGCTGGGGGTTCCGGTAGATACTCCCGACAGTGAGGGATACGTGCCGTTGCTTCATGCATTGGATAACGCTAGGGTAGTCCAGGTCTTGTTAGAACACCATGCCGATCCGAATTGCACTGATGTGCATGGCAACAGTGCCCTGATGTTGTCTTGCGAGGCAGAAAACGGGAACACGGTGTTTACTCTGCTGAAAGCAGGTGCTGAAGTACATACAGTTTCATCACGAGGGGAAACCGCTCTTCACCAGGCTCTCATGTGCCATATGCGGGATAACACCGAAGTTGTTAAAGCTCTCATAGAAGCCGGATCGGATGTGAACCTGCCAGATAAGGACGGGAATATGCCTTTGCGCCTAGCGTTGTCCAATTGTGCCCCTGAATCGGTGATTCGACTGCTGACCAATGCCGGGGCACAGTTGGAATTATCTGATATTTCTTGACTGAACAAGGCGATTTCCTTATGATGCCAGCATGCAAATACAATCGATAGAATTATATACTGACGGCGGATGTTCCGGTAATCCCGGTCCGGGAGGGTGGGCATATGTCCTCCGTGAAGGGAATAACCACATTGCACAAAGTGGCGGGCAAGCGTTTACAACGAATAATAAGATGGAGTTGACCGCTGTCATTAAAGGACTTGATCACATATTAAAAACCTTTGGAAAAGGTACGCGAGTGACAGTGTTGACTGATTCGCAATATGTAAAAAATGGAATTTCCGTGTGGATATTCAATTGGAAAAGAAACGGGTGGAAAACAGCTTCAAAAGACCCTGTGAAGAATAAAGAATTGTGGATTGAACTAGACGCTCTGCAACAAGATCTTTCAGTATCTTGGCAATGGGTGAAAGGTCACGCCGGAGTAGAACTCAATGAGTTGTGCGATACCTTAGTAAGAGCCGAAATGGATGCTTTAAAGAAATAATCTTTCAAAGTATCATCGTTTTTCATGGAAAAGCTTCGTCTGTTCGGTTGACACTTTGAAAGCATCTTGGTACTATCCACACGTTCGAAGTGGGCCACTAGCTCAGTTGGTAGAGCAACGCCCTTTTAAGGCGTGGGTCACAGGTCCGAATCCTGTGTGGCTCATCAAATAAATCCCCGGTTTTCGGGGATTTCTTTGTTCGATACGTCAAAATTATCCTATCGCTGGCAATTTGGACAGTAATGGGTCGAACGTTGTCCGACAACGATTCGTTCGATTAATGTACCGCATCTGATACAGGGTTTGCCGGTTCTTTGATAGACATTCAATTGTCCCGCGTTCGTTCCGGCATGTCCGTTTGAGCGAAAATTGCCGATACCATCACCAAGCGAAGTTCCCCTGTTTCCGATTGCTTGAACAAGGCACGATCGAATCGTTTTTAGCAACAGATTTGTTTCACTTCTCGATAACGATGAAGATTGTTTCAATGGGTGTATGAATGCATTGAAAAGACTTTCGTCAGTATAAATATTTCCCAATCCAGCAATTATGGTTTGATCTAGTAGAAGAGTTTTTATTCGTTTTCTATGATTGTTCAGCAATTCATAAAATTTCTCTTCATCAAGATGCGGATCAAATGGATCATAACCGAGTTTTATTAAGATTGATTGCGGATCATCCACAACCTGGATTCTTCCGAATTTTCGCGGATCTGAAAAGACTAGCGTTCCTTTTTCAAATGTGAAGATTACCCGATCATAGGGACCAGGATTATACAAGGAGGCCGAGAATCGAAAACTGCCTGTCATTCTCAGATGAGCTAGGATGTGCATACCGTCATCAAGGGTAATATCCAGGTATTTTCCTTTCCTATCGATAAGAACGATACTCTTTGATGTTACCTTTTGACAAAATTCTTCTACTGAGTTCGGCAATACCGTTCTATTCCAGGCAACCTGTACGGACTGTATCGGATTGTTAAAGATGTCCCAGTTGCGCATGTCGCGACACAAGGTTTCTACTTCGGGTAATTCAGGCAAAACTATTCCTCCATTTTTACTATTGTGAAAGATATAAATTAATCATGGTATTGACAATTGAACCTTTAGTCTTGATATGGTTAGATATACGATATCATGAACAAAGAATATCTAGATAGATGCAAAGAGTGCAGGACGAAAGGGTATAACTGTGCGCAAGCAGTCGCATGTGCGTTTATTGATAGGCTGCCACTCGATGAAAAAACGGTATTCAAAGCGATGGAAGGCTTTGGAGGTGGCATGGGGGGGCTGATGGTACTTGCGGGGCGATCAGCGGTGCCGTCATGGTAATCTCACTATTGTCAAGCAACGGAGATTGCCAGAATACTTCCAAACACAGCACATATGCGATTGTCAAAGAACTGTTTGATAGTTTTGTCAAGAAAAATGGTTCAAGCGTATGTAAAGAGTTACAAGGTCTTGAAACAAAAATTGCATTACGCTCATGCGACGCCTGTATCGAGGATGCGGTTCTCATAACACAAGACTTATTGAGATTGTGAATAGTTCAAACATTGTCAAAACGTTTTTTCTGTAGGCGTAGCATAGTCGCGATTGAAGACAATGGTCACTGTGTAACCAATGAATTTCTTATAATTATCTCATAAAATACATTTATAGTGACAAATTGCGTGATTATTCATTGCATTTGTAGTAAAATAGTCTTACATCTTCATCATGGAGGTCCGATGTGCGGAATAGAACATTCATCGTAGCGTTCATTTTGCTATGTGTTATCATGACAACTCTATGTGCGGTCGACAATGAACCGAGCGTATTTGACATTTCGATTGTCAACGGTTATAAACTCGGGCATCTCACCGAAGCCGATTTCAATGCGTATACGCCTTCCTTGCGATTGCAATTCAACATCACCGAATGGTTTGGCTTATCGCTAGAAACTATGTATCGCTATCCATACGATACGATCACCAAACATACATTTACCGTAGCAACCGATATGGTCTTCAGATTACCCATCGGAATATTCGAACCCTATGTTGCGTTTGGACCAAACTATCTGTACACCCTCGACAGCAACAATGTTTTTGAATTCATAAATACGGTTGCCTATGACGTGAGGGTAGGGTTTGATTTCGACATCACGAGTTGGTTTACCTTGGGAATCGAAGGGAAATTGCTGCCGGAAAATCTGGTGCATCTGTTTTCCAACCTAGCATCAACGCAAAGTACATGGCTTTTAAACAATACTTATGTGGCAATTATTTTGAAAACCAAGCTGTAATACCAAAATCTGATATCTACCGACAGCATACACAACACGAAAGGCATTCCATCCGTAACTCGATGGCACGCATCATACCATTACATCGTCAATTGAATCAGAAATGCTTCGCCGATAATAAATCGTTGCTTTAAAAAGGTCTTTGATCTGTAGAGGGACCATCGGTTGGATTGACGTTTCGCTGTCATAGCATTGTGCCGGCGTACAATCTGCAACGCAGCGATCCCAATCGAGAGTATGAAACGTCATGAAGTTGACGATATCCTTTTGTATCTCATGAGCAACGGCGTGTGGCATTGACATGTCTTTCATTAAAAGGAACATCGGACGAACTACAACATTTTTAAAGTTACCGAATACATAAGGAAGATCGGTTGAGTGGAATGCATGGACACCGTTCATTCGTAACAGCGGTGTCTCATAATCGAAACGGTACATCCATGTAGCACGATTACCGCCAGAGGCTTCTGCCAGCCATACACTTGCTATTCTGAATAATAAATCGGTATAGAACACCGGCAAGCTCCTTTGTTTACCGTAAATTTGTTCATATGTTACGACAAGTTGTTCAATTAAGGCAGGATCTTCGAGCGAGAGTCCTTTGTCGATGATGTTCTGGGCATCGATAAGTCGTGCGAGTGGTTTTATTGCCATGAACCCCATTTCTTCTTTGGTAGTTCCTATTAATAGCGGTACGGTATTTGACCGATGTGATAGCTCCGAAACGATCGGTGGGTATGCAATAAGTTTCCCGTCAACTGTGACGCGGAACGTAGCTGCTCCCATACCGTAAGCATTCATGAAATGTTTTTGTTTGTCGACAAGATCGGCAAGGGGCAGGCGAACCAACTGGTCCGAGGACTCGATACCGGAATCTTCTAGAAACGCTTCGCTGGATTTATGGCAAACGTGTTTGCTCTGCACCTGTGTGGGACCGCCGCTCATAATGATCGCTGCGTGATAAAGCTCGTCATTATGAAGCATCGTTGCCAATGCGCTGACTAGCGTTCCTCCCGCGGATTGGCCGATAATCGTGACATTATCCGGGTTGCCTCCGAACGCTTCGATATTTCTTTTAACCCAGCGCAGAGCAGCAATCACATCCCGAATTCCATTATTTGGGGTAAAGGAATTGTTTATTATGGAAAAATCAAGAAACCCGAACACTCCAAGCCTATAATTTATCGTGACGACCACGATATCCCACATAGAGGCCAGGTATGCGCCGTTATAGTATGATTCACTTCCCGCACCGTGGAAGAACGCTCCGCCATGGATGAAAAACAAAACTGGCTTCAACCGGGTTCCCTTTGTGCTTGTCCAAATGTTTAGCAACAAGCAATCTTCGGAATATCTTGTACGGAGCATGCTTTTTTGGGGGCAGATGCTTCCAAATGATTTTGACATGGAGATCGAAGAAACGGAACTCAAAGGTTGCGGCGGAATAAATCGCAATTCCCCGTATAATGGAGCCGCATACGGGATTGCTTTCCACGAATACGAATTGAGTTCTTTGGATCCGGAAAAAATCCCCGCTGGGGCGTTGACAGTCAATTTCATCATCACCTCCAGAACCCGTACCTGATATCAGTATTCGGCCTCCACCCTGTTTTTCCCGTTTGTTTTTGCTTTGTACAATGCGACATCCGATCGCTTTAATACATCGGCGTAACTATTATCAGTTAGTTTGAAGCAAGAATAACCGATCGATATATGAACGAACGAACCAACAATGTCAAAAAGCTCATTTGAATTTTCGATTACCTTCCGAATCGATTCTGCGAATTCGTGTACTTCGGTGCATTCAATATTTGGACGCGTCAAGACAAACTCGTCACCTCCCCAACGATACAACCTATCCGAAGGACCCATAACCGTTTTGATTGCTTGTACCATAAAGACGAGTACCTGGTCGCCGACTTCATGCCCAAATGCATCATTAATACGTTTGAAGTTATCAGTATCAAACATTAAAAACGCGCTATTACGATGTTTTGTTACGAATAGATAAAATAATTTGGGGAAGTCTTTATTCCCTGCCCTCCGAGAAAATGCATGCGTAAGCGTGTCGAGATTGACTTCCTGTTCTATGCTTTTGTGTATGTTGTGCGCTTTAATCTTCTCGATAAACATGATGATGAGAAAACTTACCCCTATCAACACTACAATAATAATGGCGAATCCGATAAGAATCGACTTGACCAATTGTGCACTTTCGTTGTTCACGGTATCGACATACTTTTGCATGTCTTCCAAATGAATTCCCATAGCGACAACCCAGTTGTACGGCTCGTACAATCGTGCATAGGTCAATTTTTTTGCAATTTCATCCGAGTTCTTACGCTTGAAATAGTATGAAAAATAGATCGAGCCGTGTTCTTTTATCCCCTCAAGTTCTTCTAGATAGGGATAGTTGCCGACAATGTCGGTCATGTTTGTTGAAAGTAACATGCCTTCAGTATCCTTAAGGTTCGGGTGAATCCTTCGGATAGCGTAATTGTCACCCCCATGGTAATTAATTATCTCGTTGACCCAAAGGTAAGAATCTTCATCGAATTGTGAATTGTGAATCTGTAGTGCAATTTCGCTTTTTACACGATCATCGACATAAGCGTTGCGAAATCCGACAAATAGCATATATCTTTGATTTCTTAGTGATTGCGAGGTTGCGAAATCATTCGTATCGATGTTCGACATATCAAAAATCGTCCCGATGTTAGCAGGATCAGCCGAATCAAAATATACCTGTTTTGTCTCAGCATCCCACAAGAAAGACTCAAACTGACCGAATGTTTGCATCGTTCGTAGCGATGCTACGAAATGCCCGACAAACTCCTCAGTTGAAGAAAAATCATCAATCATGAAAAATTTGGTAATCTGTTCAACTTGTATCTTGCATCGTTCTATTTCTTGAGATCTTCTCAGATCGATACGTCGAATCTGGTTTTCGACCGTATCGTGCAAAACAGATTTTTTTAAGTTTTCGATCATAGATTGGGTATTTTTTTTATAAATTGATTCGATATCTCTCACCGTGTAGACATAGAGGACAACCAAGATCGTGCAAGTGATTACAATAAACAATAGACTGATGATGTTCCCATTTCTTATTTTACCTTTAAAAATTGCCATGCCCGATCTCCTGGATTAAGACCTTAATTATAACAAGTATTATATTGTAATCTTACAAACAGCGATTACCATACGCTTTTTCTCAAGTTGCTTCAATCGTCTTATCGATGTATGCTAGTGCCAGTATAATCCATACGGTTGGCATTCTGTCCACTACAATGTGAAGGAGATGATTCAATGCAAGATTTTCAGTTTTACACCCCGACAATGGTCTACTTTGGCAAACATATGGAACAACGTGTCGGATCAGTATTGAAAGAACATGGTTATTCAAAAGTACTGCTGCATTACGGTCAAGGCAGCGTAATAAAAAGTGGATTGCTCGATTCCATCAAAACATATTTGGACGAATCGCATATCGCATGGATTGAATTGGGTGGTGTCGAACCTAATCCGAAAATCGGACTTATCAGGGAAGGTATCGAGCTTTCAAGACGAGAATCGGTTGATATGATTCTGGCAGTCGGAGGCGGTTCGGTGATAGATTCCGCCAAGGGTATTGCCCTGGGCCTTGCCAATGGAAAAGATTCGGTACAGATGCAGCGAGAGCAATTGATGCCTACACATCACTTCCCGATAGCCGTAGTATTAACCATCTCATCCGCAGGAAGCGAGATGTCATCCAGTCATGTCGTTACGGATCCCGAAACCCACACCAAAAGGGGCTTGAGTCATGATGTGCTGCGTCCGGATTTCGCATTTCTGAACCCTGAACTGACTTTTTCGGTTTCCAAATATCAAACCGCTTGCGGAATAGTCGACACCATGATGCACACGCTCGAACGGTATTTTACCGAGCAAAAAGATGCTCCGCTGACAGATACTATCGCAGAGGCAATTCTCGTATCGGTGAAAGAGGCTGGAATAATTGCTATTAATAATCCTAGCGATTATCAGGCTCGAGCCACCCTCATGTGGGCATCAAGTCTTTCCCACAACGGATTGACCGGTTGCGGTAAGACTGCTTTCTTCCCCGCACACAAAATCGAACACGACATTTCCGGTTTGTTCGACCATATTGCCCATGGTGCCGGCCTGGCGGTGATCTTTCCGGCATGGGCAAAATATGAATATAACAATGATGTGGAGAAATTCGCCCGTCTGGCAGTGAAAGTATGGGACATCGCTTATGATGAGGAGCATCCTGAAGTCACTGCCCTTAGGGGAATAGAAGCGATGTCAAACTTCTTTTCGGCCATCGGCATGCCGAGGACGTTGGAGGAATTGGGAGTTCCTAAAGAAAGTTGGGAGACCTTGGCATCAATGACAACAAACAATGGATCGAGCAGTCTCAAATCGTATAGACCTTT
>JAAYIV010000054.1 GCA_012523305.1 Spirochaetales bacterium | reverse complement strand
GCACGTACTATGATGTGTAGAAGTAGAAGTAACTTGTCGGATGAAGTGAAACGAACCTAGCATTTCACGAGGCTTCTAAAAAAACGATTCCAAACCGTTGACATGGTAGTTTAAAGTGGCTCTCAAGCGTTAAATCGCACACCTGTTTGGGGTGGCCCCCAAGTGATAGAATACTCAATAATCAACAGTGATGTGTACTTCCATCTTGTCCGGATGCTTCTCTGACCGGACCATCTCAACATTCGTTGCCCTCCAGGGGTCAGTCAATCCAAGGGCCATGGTGAAGATGTCTGTCTGGGAGAATCCGTTCATCGTGAATTACCTCTCTGTCCTATGATACCAAAACAGTACCACAGCACTCCCAGAGTTTTCCACGATCTCTTTGCCTCTTTAAGATTCTACCTACTAAAAACAGAGAAAGAACAGAAAATCATTGTTTTATTTCCATAATGCACTATAATACATGCAGAATGGAAACAAAAAAGAATATTTCCTATCTTGATTTCAAAGATTTTTTCATCTCTCTCGGATGTTTCTCTATTCATCAAGTAAGAATCTGGAATGAACAATTCGATAGAAATAATCTTCGACGTTGGGAGAAGCAAGGAAAGTTGATTCGTCTTCGCCAAGGATTTTATGCATTTCCCAATCTAATCGAACAGGGGGATTCCTCCTTCTACTTCGCGAATAAAATGTATGCTCCTTCTTATATTAGTTTGGAATCAGCCCTATCCTTTCACGGAATAATTCCAGAGGGAGTAATCCAGATTACCAGCGTAAGCCCTCGTAAAACTAAAATATTCCAAAACGCTTTTGGTAACTTTGTATATCGATCGGTAAAACCGGAATTAATGTTCGGGTATACAATCCAGCAATCAACCCTTTCCCATAGATGGAACATCATGATAGCATCACCTGAAAAGGCTTTGCTCGATTTTCTCTATCTAAATCCTCAATACAACTCTAAGAAGGATATGCTCGAATTACGACTCGACATTGATTTCATGAATGATGAACTAAACATTGACGAGCTAGATAATTACCTTGAAAAATTCCAATCTAAGATATTAGAGTTAAGAGTCGCTCACTTAAAAGAGGTATATCTATGATATCTGTTGATGCGATTAAAGATTTTTTCCCCACATCTTTAACCAATATTCCGGAATATCAGAAACTCATGCTTAAGGAGTATGTGCAATGTCAAATATTGGAATACCTTTCCTACTCCAAGTACATCCCGAAACTTTCGTTTATAGGTGGAACGAGTCTTAGACTCATAAAGCATATCGACAGATTTTCCGAAGATCTAGATTTTGATTGTAAAGAGATTTCAAAAAAGGAATTTCTCTCAATGACCGATGATGTTACCAGGTATCTCACAAATTTAGGATACGATGTAGAACCGAAAGAACGAGAACACGATGCCCTCGTGGCATTCAGAAGGAGTTTATATTTCCCGCAACTGCTATTCTCATTACAAATGAGTGGCTATAGAAATGCTAAATTCCTCATAAAAATTGAAATGCAAGATCAGCAGTTTCCCTATAAGACAGTTCCTGCATTCGTCCGTAGTTGCGGGTTTTATTTCCCTCTTCCGGTTCCTCCGGATGACATTTTTTGCTCGATGAAAATTTCTGCAATCTTGAATCGGGGCAAAGGCAGAGATTTCTACGATGCGATGTTCCTACTCAGTCGAAGTAAACCAAATTACGAGTTTCTTTCATACAAGCATGGAATCCATGATGGCAATGAATTGAAGAAGGCTTTAGATGCTCGTTTAGCGGAAACTGATCTTTTGGTTAAGCAAAAAGATGTGCAACATCTTCTATTTGATGTTAAAAAAAGCAACATGATTACGAACTTTGATTCATTCATTAGTGAATTGGTACTATAGATTATTCTGAGTTCTATGCGTAATGGAGGGGAATGTATTATTAGCAATTAATCAATTGTATCTTTAGTTATTCACCATTAAACACATCTTCTACTTTCTCGGCATTCATCGCAACTTCCTCATCGTTGATTTGCAAAGTAAGTGTAGCAGAAGTATCGGTGAGTGTCTTGTTCACCACTACTGTAACTTTGCCTTCGGGTAAAGCTTGGTCAGAGACTGTCAAATTCACCGTATAGACCGTGGTAGTTGCAGATTCTTCGTTTATAGTAACGGTACCGTTAAACACCCTACCACTTCCAATATATTCTGGAGAGGGAGAAATATCAGTGTCATAAGATGTTGGCAAAGCATAATTTGAGAACGTAGCGACCTTTGGCTCACCAAATTCTATGCTAATACATATTGGATAGCATGATATAAGGTTGCATCTTTAAGATCAAAGCATCCATGGCTAGGTAGTGGGCATCACACAATTGCCAATATTCATCTGAATCAGCTAATTTTTCATTATATGGGGCGCTATTAAAGGCAGTCTCCCCTATTAGGCTGAGAAGTGTTGGATCAACTCCTGATTCCAATAGAAATTTGATTAATTGTGGATTACCTAATTCTGCGGCATGCGTCAATATTGTCTTTCCTTCGCTATCCCACGTATTCAAATTATACCCGGATGCGACCAATAATGAGAATGCATCATAGTACTCATCAGAATATTCAAACATATATTGGGTTATCGGATAATAAAGGGCGGAATACCCTTGTTCATCCCTTGCGTTCACATGTACCCCTTCACGAATCATCAATGCAAGTACATCCGCCGATCCTGTCATGACCGGGGCAAAGAATAGTGGAATACCATCAGTTCTCGTATTGACATCGGCACCGTGGTGAATGAGCCAAGTTGCCACGTCATAGGTCATGGCGGACATATCTTCTTCATCTTCCAACAATTCGAGTTCCGCCATCATGGAAAACGCAAGCGGTGAGATTTCATCGTATCCTGACAACATCATCTTTTGATTGATATCGACACCTTCACGCACCAGTATTTCCAACAAATCGTAGTCTTCTCGCGGATGTGCTATCAGGTAATCGATTGCAGCACCCAATGCAGTCAATCCCTTGAATCGACTGCATCGACTGGGGCACCTTCTTCGATTGCGTGCGTTACATTTGCCAAATTTCCTGTCACTATTGCGTCAAATAAATCGGTTGCACTCAGAGGAACGATACATACTGCAATGAGCACCCACATCATAAATTTTTTCATGTGCTGCCACCTTTGGTAATTACTATCTATACACCTTTGCAGGAAAAATCATCGTCTTTTATTTCCCAAAGCGGGCACATCCCTTGGATAAACGTACGTAGGTCAGTGTGGGTTTCGAGATTATCCTGGTGGTGTGTTATCCATCGGTCGATTAAATCCATAGCTGAATTATAAGGGCATTCTTCGATGTAGCTATAGAAACTGTCATGGGGTGAACGGTCATATTCATATAAGCCGAGGATAATGCCTTTGAGGAATTTCATTTCGGCTATATGTTGTCCCGCATCGTGGTATTGGTCGACCCGATCTGCATATGGATTATATATGTGGTGAAACAATTCGTAGGCAGTATCGACGACATCGCAATAATAACCGAAGATTTGATTATTAACCGCATCGAAGCAATCTTGATCGGTTATACCCATCAATGCCGAGCACACGCTGGAAGCTACCGCTTCAATCGAGACTGCACAAAACACTAGTTCGGTTTCTTCGGCTATCACTTGGGCGAATTGTTCGCTTCTCTTGGATACATTTTCTAGTACCTGTAATGCTTGCTGCTTTGTCAACGGATAGGTTTTGGAGAAATCGCCCATTCTTCCCCTCTTACATGGGATAGTATAGGATTCACTGATAATCGTGCAATCCTTTATGTATCAACTGAGTGCTGTAATACAAATTCAATAACTTTTCCGATACATTTACATTTCAATTATTCTTGACCTGCAGTATATGTAAAGGTAACATGATTGCACCATGATTGTACAAAATACGCATAGTATCACATACATTACATAACCTAGAATATCTGCAAAAACTTATTAAATTGATTTATTGCATACCCTATAGGCCTGCATTGTACGATGATGGATTGTGTATGCGCTTGTATCTGCTATCAGTTGATAGGTATGTATGCGAAGGGGATGGATCCATGAAATTATCCAGGGTTATCATGTTAGTGATGTGTTTATCGGTGTTGTTTGAAATCCATGGATGAAACCTATAACTTTACATCCCTTCAAGAGACGTGGGAGGTATGGTTCTTTGGAATCGTGAACAAAACAAGCGAATTAGGACACCCTGAGATAGGACGAGAATATTTGGAGAAGCTATCTGATATTGTCGATGAATACCTCGAGGACTCAGTATCAATGTTCAGTTGGGGTGTCAGACAGAAGAACAGGAAATACTTCAGCATAGAGAAATACCTTGAGCAAGAGGATGGATGGATAGCTCTGATTAGACAGACTCTTGATAGATTGAGAGAAGCTGAAGAAAGCTAGGTATTGAAGGAATAAGGTTATGGCTAGAAATAATAGATGTCCCAAATGTGGCTCTTTAAATACAGTGAGAATTGTATATGGGTATCCTTCAACACAAACAATGTTGTCAGCTAAAAAAGGTGAAATCATCCTTGGTGGATGCTGCGTAACTCTCTCAGACACAGAGTATCATTGCAAAGACTGTGAGCATCAATGGAGAAAAGAGGTTGCTAAGGATTTTTGATGAACTCTATCGTAGTTAAGTTAGGATTGGGATATATGAAAGGAACTGAAGAAAAATTCCTTTTAGCAAGGAGAGGATAGGCTTTTTTTGCCTACGTTATAGTACTACCTCCATTTACTCATCTTCTGATTTGTACAAGAGGTATCCGCTTTTAAGCATTGTCGTCAAACACGCTCCCTAATTTAATTTCTTAGCTCCAATTCATCTGATATCGGAAGAAAACGAAACTTTTAAATAAAATATCAAACATTATTTCTCCTTTCAAAAGATTTGGGTTGAAAGCGTAAAATATCTTAACAAACTCGATAGAATACTTCATGTACTTCTGAACTAGCAGGCCTTAGGATTTTATTACAAGATGCGGCGTTGCCGCTCAACAGCTTCCCAAATTTTTATGGTTCCTTTAAAGGAGGAGAACATGAAAAAAACTCTAAGTATTTTGATAATTCTGGTCTTGCTAGGTTCGGGCGTTCTATTCGCTGCTGGCCAGCAGGAGTCCGGTCTCATCAAGGTGGGTATTGTAAATCTGCCGCCAGAAGAATCCGGATATCGGCAGGCCAACGTTGAAGACATGAATGCTGTCTTCTCAACAGCCAACGGATATGATGCAAAACAAACCAACACGATGGACAACAGTGAGCAGATTGCTGCCGCCACAGGCTACATTCGAGACGGAGTAGACTATCTTTTAATCTCAGCAGCAAACGCTTCCGGATGGGATGACACCTTAAAGTCCGCAAAAGATGCAGGTATAAAGGTAATTCTCTTTGACCGCGCAATTGATACGGCCGAATCCAATTACCAGGCAGCACTTCTCTCGGATATGGCTTATGAAGGTGCAAAGGCAGTTGAATGGGTATTGGGCCTTGGTCTTCCTAAGATCAATCTGATCCTTATTCGCGGACAGATGGGTTCTGCAGCTGAAATCGGCCGCAGCGGTGCTGTACTCGATGCCGCAAAAGCAGGGAAACTCAACATTGTTGCCGACGGAACAGGCGGAGATAGCTGGAGCCTTGAAGAAGCCCGCAAAATTGTTGAAGCAGCAATTGCCGCAGGCAAGGATTTCAACGTCATCTATGCAGAAAACGATGGCATGGCACAAGGCGCTGTTCAGGCCCTCGAGGCAGCTGGAATCACCCATGGCAAGGACGGCAAGGTCAAGGTCATCGGATTTGACTTCAACAGATTCGCACTTCGAAACGTACAAGCTGGTTACTGGGATGCAGACATGCAATGTAATCCTCGTCAGGCAGCTGAGATTTCCAAATGGATCAAGAGCGGAAGCCTCCCCAGCGGAATTATCTATCAGGAAGAACTGCTCTTAACCACTGCAACGATAACCGATGAAGATATCGAGAAATGGGGTATCAATGCAGATCCGGGCAAAGGTGTAATCACAAGGTAGGTACTTGTAAAAATTTATCATCACATTAATACTATGTAAGCAGTGTGGTGTGCGGATTTGATTCTGCATACCACACCGCGCTCGGTTTATACCGTATCAGTATAAGGAGATCTTTGATTGTTGTCAGAAACCATACTCGAAATGAAGGACATCAGCAAATCGTTTCCTGGCGTCAAGGCTCTTGATAACGTGGGCTTCAAGCTTCGAAAAGGTGAGATCCATGCTCTCATGGGCGAAAATGGGGCTGGCAAGTCCACGCTGATTAAAGTCATAACCGGAGTCTACGAAAAAGATTCAGGCTTCATTACCTTACAGGGAGAGCCAATCCACTTTAAGACACCGAAAGAAGCGCAGAATAAGGGAATAGGTACAGTCTATCAGGAAATCATGCTGTGTCCTAATTTGACTGTGGCTGAGAATATGTTTATCGGCCGTAGTCACACCCCGATCGTTAATTGGAAGCAGATGAACGAAAAGGCGGCACAGCTACTCAAATCACTCGGTATTCCGGCAAGCCCGATTCAGGAACTTGCTAGCTGTTCGCTTGCGGTACAGCAGATGATTGCGATTGCCCGTGCGGTCGATATGGACTGCAAGATTCTCATACTCGACGAGCCGACGTCTTCTCTTGACGAAGACGAGGTACATAAACTCTTTGATCTCATGCGCGAGCTGAAGACCCGAGGCGTGGGAATCATCTTCATAACTCACTTTCTCAAACAAGTATACGAAATCAGTGACAGGATTACCGTGCTTCGCAATGGAAAGTTCGTAGGCGAATATGAAACATCCTCGTTTCCCCAGATCGAACTGATCTCGAAAATGTTGGGTAATGAACTTGAGGATATTACAAAAATAAAAAAATATGAGCCTATCGTATCCGACACCACCATCCCTGTCTATGAGGGTATCGGGCTTTCGAGCGCCGCAGGAGTGAAACCTTTCGACTTTTCCATACAAAAAGGTGAAGTGAACGGGTTTGCCGGACTACTCGGTTCCGGGCGCAGTGAAAGTGTCCGCGCTATTTTCGCTGCGGACAAGGTAACTGGCGGTGGAGTGAGAATGAAGGGTAAGCGGGTGAAAATCAAAACACCCCTGCAAGCAATAAGACAAGGAATAGGATATTTGCCGGAGGACCGTAAAGACGATGGAATTATCTATGACTTGTCAGTACGAGATAATATCATTCTCACCCTGCAGGTTCTGAAAGGATTTTTCAAACCTTTTTCATTAAAACAAGCGGAAGCCTTTGCCAAAGAGTATATTGAGAAATTGAACATCAAGACTCCGACTTCCAACACACCAATAAAATCTCTTTCCGGAGGCAACCAGCAGAAAGTTATTCTGGCCCGCTGGTTGCTTACTAACCCGGAGTATCTGATTCTTGATGAACCAACCCGAGGAATCGATGTAGGAACCAAGGTCGAGATTCAGAAACTTGTGATCAAACTCGCCAATAATGGGATGAGCTTGACATTCATCTCTTCAGAAATTGACGAGATGCTTCGAACCTGTTCACGATTGATAGTCATGAAAGACCGTGAGATCGTAGCGGAACTCAGGGGAACGGAGTTAACGGAACACGATGTGATGAACGTGATAGCACAGGGGGGAAAGACCATATGAGCAAATTGATAAAAAACTTTTCTCACCTGTTTCTACCAATTTCGGTTATGACGCTTCTTATTATCATAAATCTGATAAAAGGTGCCGATTATTTCCGCATCACCATGGTAAACGGAGCTTTCTACGGCAATATTCCGAATATCTTTTTTGGGGCCTCCGAGTTGGTCATCCTGTCAATAGGCATGACGTTGGTCACCGCAGCTTCACGAGGACAGGACATCAGCATTGGGGAAAGTGCCACCATTACTTCCGCAATATTTGTTCTGTTTGTCTTACAGGCCAACGAGGTCACAGTGCTTACCATAGTGGCTGCTTTCCTCCTGAGTTGTGTTGCTGGTTTGGCTCTTGGAGCATTCAACGGCACCCTGGTTTCGGTATTCAAGGTTCAGCCAATGGTTGCATCCCTCATCCTGTTTACTGGTGGCAGGTCCATAGCCTTTATGATTGATGGAAAATTATCTCCCATCCTGGCTAACGATATCTCGAATAAGATAGGCACTGTAATTCCGGGAGTACCGATACAAACTCCAATAATCCTGACTGTTGTCTTCATCGTGTTTGTTGCGGTGCTGTTCAGGACTACGAATCTAAGGCTCTATGTGGAGACTGTCGGAATCAATCCGAATGCGGCACGTCTGAATGGAATCAATCCGAAGAAAATCATATTTCTGACATTCTTGATTATGGGAGTCTGTACCGCAGTCGCAGGATTCATCGCAGTGAACAAGGCAGGGCGTCACGATAGCGTCAATTTGCTCAAACTTATCATGATGGATGCGATTCTCGCCGTGGCTATTGGCGGGAACTCACTCAGCGGTGGAAAGTTCAGCATTACCGGTTCAATAATCGGTGCGTACACCATAGAGATGCTGAACAGGACTTTGCTTAGGCTGGAGATAGACCCCGCGATGATCAAGGTTTTCAAGGCAATCTTCATAATCATTCTCATGGTCGTCGCATCGCCCGTAGTCAGGCTTTTTCTTAGGAAATCTCTGGACAGGGTTCGAGCTTGGAGAAGTACTGCAAGCCAAAGCGTGGGTAATTCAAAAACCCCCAACACGAATATTACCGATATGAAGGAGGAATAGGATGACAACTGTAAACGTAATCAAGCCAAAAGCAAGACTATCGAATTCGAATATTCTGTTTCTCATAGCTGCGGTCATATTTGTACTGATGTATATCTTTGCAATTATCACTTTTCCAGCTAGTTTTATGCAGTTTCAGACATTTTTCGACTTATTCAACCTAAATGCCCCACTCATCATCATGACACTAGGGTTGAGCATCGTTATGATCGGTGGCGGTATCGACATCTCTGTAGGCTCGGTATGCGGGTTGGTAACAATGGCCTGTGCGGTCTATCTGGAACACAAGATGGGGAGTATCGGCGGTGCCATCCTTATTGCACTGGGCATAGGTATCGTGTTCGGAATCTTGCAAGGATATCTTATAGCCTACCTTGAAATCCAACCGTTTATTATCACGTTGTCAGGATTGTTCTTGGCACAGGGGTTACTGACGACACTCCATAAAGATCCGATCAATGTAACTATGCCTGCATTCGTGAATTTGAGGGATTTTGATATAGTGATCGCATGGCTCGGTGCGAAAAACAGGCTGGGTGTTTTCATCCCGTGTGAAATAAAACCCGGTACCATAATTGTGGTAATCCTTCTAGTCATTCTTGCATCCTTGATGAAGTGGTCACGTTTTGGGCGTAATGTCTACGCCGTAGGTGGTAATAGTAATAGTGCCATGATGCTCGGCATTAACGTAAAGAGAACGGTATTCATCACCTATGTGATGAGTGGATTGACAGCAGGTATCGCGGGTTTTGTGTACATCATGACAACAGGTGCCGGTAATGTCGGAAATGCGTCTGGAGCCGAAATGAAAGCAATAGCCTCGGCTATCATAGGCGGGACGCTGCTCAACGGCGGCGTAGGGAACTTGCTCGGGGCTCCAATAGGTACGCTGACACTTTTGGTAATCAATGAACTGATCCGTGCAGCTGGTGTTCAATCAAACTTCCAAGCGATGGTAAGCGGACTCATGTTGTATTTCTTCATAGTGTTGCAGAGCCTTATCATGTCGCTGCGTGACCGAACGAGAATCAGGTTTACTTTACCACCTTGGTTGCGACTGTCAGAAAAAGCAAAGTCCGGAAATCATAGGGAAACGTGAAGGTAGCATAGAGCCACTTCTTCAATCCAGGCATTTGCTTCCGGTTCTGAATTCACGGGGGGAAATGCCTGTATGTTTCTTAAAAATAAAACTGAAATAATGGGGATCTCCAAAACCTACATCATAAGCGATGTCCGTGCTTCTGAGCGTTGTCGTCAGCAGCAGGTCTTTAGATTTATTGATACGGACCCGTGTAAGATATTCAATGAAGGTTTCACCGGTTTCCTGAGAAAAGATGGTACTGAAATGGTTTGGACTTACATGTACGATCGATGCCACTGAATGCAGTGAAATATCTTGGTCCGCAAAATGAAGGTCTATATGCTGCTTTGCCTTCTGAATCATTTCATAGTATTTTCCCGCTGATTTTGATTCCCTGAAATCTATGAACGTATCTAAGATTAACTTTACCCCGTCACAGAAGGTCTCTTTTGAGCTAGCTATTTCCGAAAGCTGCGTTTTATGTGACAACCATGGTATGACCTCCTGAACAACACCGCCTAGTTCATCAATAATCTTTGATATGGCCACCATAAGATCATACAGAAGGTAATAGCCTATGAGAGTGGTCTGAAAAGGATAATCGCCTATCATGGTAATGTACTGGGCGATAATCTCATCAATACCTGATTTCTTCACATATTTCAGCCGCTCCGATATGGGGCTACCGTCCAGTTTTAAAAAATCAATTTCGGAATAGGCGTTCAGATCATGTGTTCCGATTATCAGTTTCTGACCGGTCTTCACCGAGAATTTCACGGCTTGTTCCGCTTCAGCATATGATTGAGGCAGATTCCCGATTCGCTCAACAAAAGAGCCTATTCCAATTGCCACCATACAGTCAGTGTTTCGTTCAATCTCATATTTGATCGCCTGGCCTAAGGTATAAGCAGTCTCTTCGAGCGATTCGGATACTAATTGCATCAACAGCAAGATAATAGAATCCCTACTTTGTGAAAAACATAACACCTCTTCCTGATTGTCTATAAGGCTGTTTATATGGCGTTTGGCGGTAATCAGTTCCGAATAGTTTTCAGAGGAAGTGGAAAGCTTGATGATTGCTACGAGATACCCATGACTGATGAGGTCTATCCCCATATCACTTCCTTTCTCGAGCGCATCTTCTGTTTTAACAATTCCGGTTACCAGATCGCATAACCAGCGCTCCCTTATCAGATCCGAATTGGACTGGGCTTGCTGTTTCAGATTTTCTATGCTTGAAAGATGTCTTTTTTCCTGTTCAATCGTATCTACCAATTTATTTAGCGTTCCTAGTATATCCGAGGCAGAAATCGGTTTGAGGATATATTCGTCAACACCGATCGATATGGCCTCCTGTGCGTACTGAAATTCGTCATGCCCTGAAATTATAATAATTTTTATCCAGGGAAGTATTTTTTTGATAATTCTAGAAAGGCTGAGTCCATCAACAAACGGCATTCTGATATCAGTAATCAGGATATCCGGTTTCACATCCTTCATAATTGACAAGGCCATCTCGCCGTCCGAGGCTTCGCCCACCAGAACAAAAGGCCCTGTCCCCGACTGGATGCTGTTTCGTAGCCCTTCGCGTACTACTATCTCATCTTCCGCAATAAAAACCTTATACATTGAATCCAACCTCTGGTACGCTGAAATACACGGTAGTGCCCACTTTATACCGACTTGTTATTTCCAGCTTCGTACTTGTATCATAATACAGCCCAAGCCGCTTGTTAACATTATACAGTCCATAGACATTGTTCAAATCCTCGGGATCGACCGTACCATTGATCTGCTTCATGATATTCGCAAGTTTTTCTTCCGTCATTCCTATTCCGTTGTCCTCCACGGAAAAACAAAGGCGCTTGTTCTCACGCCAGCCCTTCACCGATAATAATCCGCGGCCTCTTTTGTTTTTAATTCCATGGTACAATGCGTTCTCAACGAGAGGCTGGAGCACCAGTTTCAAAATTTGAGAGTTTGCCATCTCCGGTAGGTACTCAATGTTATAATCCAGGATGTCCCTGTATCTGATTTTCTGAATGGTCAGATAACTTTTGACATGTTCAAATTCTTCGCTGACCGTTAAAAAGTCTTTACCTTTGTTGAGAGATATCCTGAAAAAGCTTGAAAAGGCACGTGTAATGTCAATTACCTGATCATTTTTCTTTTCCTCGGCAAGCCAGACAATCGTATCGAATGTGTTATAGAGAAAATGTGGCGTAATCTGAGCCTGAAGGGCTTTCATCTCCGATTTCTGAAGGTTTTGCTGTTCCCTGACATTCTCTGCGATCAATTCTTGGATTTTGACTGCCATGATGTTCAGGTTGTCGGTCAGAACGTCAAGCTCACTTACCTGAGGAAGTTTAACCCTGGCAGTGAAATCTCCCTCAGCAATTCTTTTTGACAGATTTTCGAGTTTTTTAATCGGATTATTGATGCTTGCGGTCACTGAACGTTGTGTAAAAATAGCGAAGATAGTTACAAAAAATACCGTAAAAATCTGAATGACGGTGAGGACGAACGTAATCCGCTTATGATGCTCATTTGTTATTGTTGCCGACTCTATCACACGTACTATAAAATCCTGGAGGATGTCCGATATGAGGGCGGATACCCCTCGAATTTCATCGAGGCTTTCCTCATTTTCACTCACTGGAGAATGGTGTGCCATTCGGGTTCCCAGCCGGTCTACATTGCGCTTCAACGTATCGACCGCACGACCGGCAACCTCAAGCATCTGTCGGCTCTCTCGCTCTTCAGTCGTTCTCATGATATCTTCTAGGCTTTCGTTGATCCCGTCAATAATATCGTACTGGCTGCCTTCATCAAATTTTTTGTTTCCAGCTACGATATCCCATATCTCGTTGGAAATATCCATCTTTACCGTCTGGTTGAGACGGTTTGCCTTGCTGACATTGGTGATGATATGGTCATAACGAACCATTTGGACAACAAACGAAAAAATCGTGATAACCGGAGGTGTTATCATCAGAAGGATGATGATCACGTAGGAAAGCTTTATCCTCTCTTTTATGCTTCTAATTTTAAACATTGAGAAAATTTTATCTATAACGGATATCTGATTCTTCATGTTAATACCCACGGGGCTCAATAAGTGAAAGCTCATCGGTTTCATAGAATACTTCTTCATGTACATATTGTAGGCGTGGAATTTGTTCACCAGCTGCCAATTTCTGAGCCAGCTTGATAATTTCGGGACCGGTTTTGGGGTTACACTCGATGACACAATTCACCTTGCCTTCGCGCAGCGCATCAATGGCTGCCTGTTGTGCATCGATCGTGACAATGACGATGTCAGTACCAGGAAGAAGCCCTTTCTCTTCCATTGCTTCGATAACCCCGAGTGTCATTCCATCATTATGGGAAAAAATAACGTCAATATCTTCGTACATATCAAGGAATTCAACAGCCAGTTCATATCCCTTCGAGCGGAGAAAATCACCCGATTTACTGTATATGATTCGGTAATTCGGATGCGCATTCAGAACTTCTCGAAAGCCTTCGGCTCTTCCGAGGGCTACAGATGAACCTTCTGTCCCGAATAATTCCACGATATTGATATACTCTTCGGTATTTTCGGATCGTTCAAGTTTGTTTTCAAATTTATCCAATACGAATAATCCGGCATTCCGGCCTTCCTTCAGGCTGTCGGTACCTATAAATCCTGCATATAAAGATTGATCTACGACATCTATCTTCCGGTCGGTGACCAGAACAGGAATCCCGGCATCCCGGGCTTCCTGGAGTACATTATCCCAGCCATCGGTAACAATAGGCACAAATACTATCACATCAACTTGATACGCGATAAAGGAGCGTAATGCTTTTATCTGATTCTCTTGTTTCTGTTCAGCATTATCATACACCAGCTGCACTCCCTGATCAGCTGCGGCATTCTGCACTGAGCGGGTGTTACATGTTCTCCACGCACTTTCAGCACCGATTTGCGAAAACCCTACAATAATCCTGTCTTCTTCTTCAATTTGAGAGAAATCCTTTTTTCTAGCGTTGCATCCGAGAAAACAACATATGATCATGATAAAAATGATAATTCGGAATTGCTTGTTGATTTGTTTTTTGTCATGATACATTGAAGAATCCTTTTACGCACGTGTTACCTTATTATACATTCACCGCACAATAATCTACAAGAAAAATGAGGGTATCCGGCCTTTCCTGCCGGCATACGTGTGGCCAAAAATCCATACGGCGTTAAGCATGTCCGGTCTCTCACAGGTTGTGCATTTTGTCATTTGATAGCCACCTGATTATACCATGCCAAAAGACGATGGCATTCTTCCGGATGCCTTTCGAGCAAGATAATACTCTTCAACGTATCTGATAAGCTTTCAGAAAAAAGGTTATAGAAGTGCCCACCCGGCTAGTGGGCTCGCAAGGTATCAAAGATACTCATCTCATAGTTTCCGGAACTTATCGGGAGGGTAAAGATAATTACTTCAAAGTATGAATTCAAGGCTAACGCGCATATTCACACGGGGAACATCATTGGTTACCGGTCAATCGCGCTTCATAACCTTGAGAATGAAGTGTCGGGCATCCATAAAGCCATAGGCTTTGCCCTTGATAATCTTGATCAGGCTGTCCGGACCTTCGTATTATACCGAGTTTATCGGATGCTCAGCACGATTGAGAATCTCCCATATAAGCTTCCCTATGTGGAAATACAGGTTGTCATTCAATCATCAGACCATCTCAATACCAAGCAGAGAACAGAAATATCTCAGTTCTTCCTTATAATCGCCATAGCTGATTATCACATGTTGAGAGCAGACTCTTTGAGCAAACTCATCCACAGTACAACTATCAGGGAACACCTCAAGACTTGAAAGTTGTGGAGCAGGTTGGTCCCATCCGAATTCTTCCCAAGCCGGAGGAGTTTTCGCCTCTCCCGAATAGACATGCATGACAAACTTTCCCTTTTTATAGGCAAGCCTTGTACATGTGACGTATCCGGTCTTCACCTTCGAAACATTAAGCAATGAACCCTGTAATAAACCGAATGCTGCAGGAAGAATTTGTGTTTTCCCATCAACGGCATACTCCGGGACATAGTCGGGAACACCGATGAGCAACGATTTATCGAAGTATTCGTAATATTCCATATAGTGTGCATTCTTCCCTGAAAGATGTTTCATAATCAGTTGCATGAGATTCCCCATGACATCATTCTCAGGAGTGGTGTCTATTCCGTACAGTTTGGTGATCAACATAAAAACAATGGCTGGAGGAAAGTTAAGCAGTTTCTTCATGCCATCCACATCGTTTATTGTAATGGCTTGGTAGTTTTCCTCTTGAATCTTCTTCCCCACTGCAAGAGCGTATCGGGCTCCAGTTTCTAAAAGAGAGACATCACAAGGTTTCAGGAGAAGCCATGTATCACGCATGTACCGTACCAGTTGTTCCACTTCCTTCGGATCGACATGATCTAGATTCTGGACCAATTCAAGCATCTCCATAGATTCAACTTCGATGCCAAAGGTACTGCGTACCGACATAGCCTCATACTGGGTGTTATAGAGCAACATGTCACGATATCCGACAGAGAGGGTTCGCGTAGAACGAAGTGAGCGTACCGCACAACAGGCAGAGAGGAAAGCTTTGATCTTCCTTTCGGGAAACGGTTTCCCTATTGAATTATATAGGTAGGTATAAGCATACCCCATCTCCTCAAGCGTAGACCTCAAAGCCGATGTTCCGGCCTGTTCTGCTGTGGTTACGATACGATTCCCTTCTTTCCAACCGCACAACCCCCAAAGGAGCATCGGAATATGTTTATATCCTTCAATAACACGGATGACGGCATGAGAAGGAACCCATCCTCCTATACATAGAACAATGGATGCAATATCTTGATGTTTGTTAAGGATTTCAATTGCTTTCTCAGCGGATGCATAGTGGGGATCATCGATCACTATTCCACAATCGAACACGGAAACACCGAGTGTCTCCAGATAGTTCAAAGCTTCATCATGCTTCATTTTCAATCGCTCAATCGAAGTGTTTATTTCTCCAAAACAAATAAAAGCTGTCCTAACAGTATTCATTCAAGTCCTTCCCTCAACCAAAATCTTTAACCGAGCATCCACATTACATAAAATGGGATATTATATTGATACCTGATTTAATAACAAAGTCCATAATTCCAATCGATTCCATGCAACAATAATTCTCAACACGCCCTACCCGCTGATCAGATAGCCTTTCTTCCTTGTGAACGCACATCAAATGCTACCGCGGTAATGAAGATAATACCCTTTACGATGTACTGATAAGAAATACCCACTCCCATGAGGTTCAACCCATTTGTAAGGGATGTGATTACGAATGCACCAATTACGCTGTTTACGACTTTCCCAATTCCACCGGTCGTAGAAACTCCACCGATGAAACAGGAAGCGATCGCATCCAATTCGAATCCTGCACCGGCGGTTGGAGTTGCCGAGCGCAATCTTGAAGTATAGAGAATACCTCCCAAAGCTGACATCATCCCCATCGAAGCAAATGCAAAAATCACTGTGTTTCGGACATTGATACCTGCCAATGCCGCAGCTTCCCTATTGCCACCGACACCATAGATGTATCGACCTAATCGGGTTTTCTTAAGTACAAAGTCATAAATGAAAGTAACAATAGCCACCAAAAGAATTGACCAAGAAAGCCCGTTGTACCCGGAAAGAGAAAAAGATAACCAGCCAAGCAACAGAAGCAAAAATCCAATACCGACAACCATCAAAGGAGTGGAAATCAGTGCAAATTGATATCGTTGCATTTCCTGACGTTTTTTAATTTGCATTATGATGATCAATGCCATCATCAGTGCGAAAACGACTAATGTGAGGCCATGTTTACCCCATATCGAAAAGACTTTAGGAAGGAATCCATTGGAAATGTTGTTGAAAAATTCGTTGGTAACAACAACCGTCCCCGATCCTTCTGTCACCATGGATAACAATCCTCGGAAAATGAAGAGAAAGGCAAGTGTCGTGACAAATGCCGGAACACCTAATTTTCCGATGATCAAACCCTGGATTGCTCCTGTAATGACACCAAACAACAGCACTATCAGAATGGCAAGACCTACCGGGACCCCCATTGCCATTAAAATAGCTGCGCAAGCCCCAAAGAATCCGGCAGCATATCCAACAGACAAGTCAATTTGCTGAATTATTAACACGATCGTCATTCCAACAGCCATAATCGCAACATAACCGGTCTGATTAACAAGGTTTGTCAAATTCCTTGCTGAGAGAAATGTTGTATTCGTAAGGAAATAGAATAGAATGAATATGACAAAAAGTGCTATATACATCGCATAATTCCGAACATTTTGTCGTAGTAAGTTGCGCATCTCTGCTAATATTCCAGGCTGTTGCCGTTCATTATCCACCTTCGTATTCATCTTAGATCTCCTTCCTTATATTGGTAGCCATTTCCATAATCCTATGTTCAGAGAATTCTTCTCGCTGCAATTCACCGGTAAACTCACCATCACTCATCACATATAGTCTGTCGCACATACCTATGAGTTCAAGCAACTCAGAAGAAATCATTATTATTGACATTCCCTGAGCTACCATTTGATTCATCAAGGAATAGATTTCATATTTAGCCCCAACATCTATTCCCCGAGTTGGTTCATCCAAGATGAGCAACTTCGGGTTTGTGAACAACAATTTCGCGAGTGAGACCTTTTGTTGGTTTCCCCCACTCAGATTACGTACTTTCTGATGGACCGATGTTGATTTGATCGACAAGTCGTTTTGATATTTGGAAGCTGTCAATATTTCTTTCTGCTCATCAATCACGACTCCTTTCATCAATGCCGATAGATTGGAAATTGAGATGTTGAACTTTATGTCTTGCATCAAGACAAGTCCGTTCACTTTCCTATCCTCTGTCACATACCCGATTCCGGCCCTGATGGCATCCATCGGAGAATCCAGCCTAAGATGTTTTCCCTCCAATTCAATCTTACCAGAAGTCAGTTTGTATCCCGGGACATTCCCAAACAAACTAAGAGCGAACTCTGTTCTTCCTGCTCCCATAAGACCTGCGATGCCAACGATTTCCCCTCGCTTTACCGTCATTGACAAATTTTTCAGCACATTCTTCCGTTTTTTCAATTCGAACGCAGACCAATCAGAGACCTTGAATAATATTTCATCACATTTCTTTTCAGTGCGGTGAGGGTAGATATTCTTCATATCACGACCTACCATATACTTAATGATCTCAAATTCATCTACGTTCTTGGTGGTCGCATCCAAAGAACATACGGTCTTCCCATCCCTAAGGACAGTAATCGTATCGGCTATCGAAACAACTTCCTTCAATCGATGAGAAATCATGATGAGTGTCACGCCATCACGCTTCAACTCCCGCAACAGTGAAAGCAGGTTAGTGCTCTCCTGTTCATTCAGTGAAGAAGTGGGTTCATCGAGGATGATGACTTTTGCACTCTTGCTCAATGTTTTTGCAATCTCAACCAATTGTTGGGTGCCAACCCGCAATTCACTCATTTTTGTTGTCGGGTTGATGTCCAGTCGAACTTGTTTCAGTAATTTTCTTGTTTGGATTATCTGTTCATTTCTATTGATCAATCGGCCTTTCATTATCTCATGACCAAGGTAAATGTTTTCAAAAATGGTCATCTCAGGGACATAAGCAAGTTCTTGATTAATTATGGCAATACCTGCTTCGGTACTCTCCCGAATATTGGAAAACTTCTTTAGTTCGCCATCGTAATAGATCGCTCCCTCATAATCGCCCCAAGGATAAATCCCTGAAAGAATTTTCATCAAGGTTGATTTTCCTGCCCCGTTTTCACCTACAAGGCAATGAATCTCTCCCTTCCGTACTTTAAAATTTACTAAATCGAGTGCCCTGACACCAGGAAAAATCTTGGTTATATCGCGCATCTCGAGAATATAATCATCCACAGGTCTGCCTCATCTTTTCAGGACTGTAACCTTTATGAAATAGGTGGACATATATGAAACATATCCACCTATATCCATAACTTCCTGTATAACTTTATTTCCAGTTTACAAATTTGGAACCGTCATACACTCCGCTTTCAAAGAATTTCTCAACAATATTGTCTCTAGTGATAGTGGTTACATCAGCCTGGATAGAAGGAACATCGATTACGTTGTTGTTATATGTCGTATCATATTTCACTTCTTCACCTGCCAAGAGGCTTTCAGCAATACTCATCGCAGCGGTTACCAGCGTATTGGGATCCTTATAGACGGTCATACTCTGCTTACCATCAATCAGGTACTGTACTGATGCTTCAACCCCATCCGCACCGGTGATGATCAGCTTGGTTACCTCAGCGTCTGCCCTGAATGTATCAGAAAGCGCCCGTGCGCAATCATCGTCAGCAGGACCAAGAACATATACCAGACCCTTTGCAGAAGCATCATTTGCCGTAAGATGAGCTTCAGCCAAAGACTTTGAAACCTGCATATTCCATTCAGTGTCGATTGTTCCCATGATTGCGGTATACTCTTCACGGGTGAGATCGAGCTTTCCACTCAACTCAACTGCCTTGGCACTATTTTTAATAACAAAGGTTCCGTCAGCAACCTTTGGTTGAAGGACTCCCCAGGCCCCCTTGAAGAACATCAATGAATTGTTATCCGTAAGAGCTCCTGAATAGATATACAAGTTATTGTTCTTCGTATCACCAGCTTGATCAACGAGATACTGGGCCATGGCTGCTCCTACCGAAATACTATCAAACGTGACATAATAGTCGACATACGGAGAATCCAAGATCAAACGATCGTAGGAGATGACAGGAATGCCTTCTTTATGGGCATCGCTGACGGCAGCAGCCGCTGCTGTTGCGTCATAAGGACACAGAATAATGACTTTGGCACCCTTGGTGATCATGGTTTCCACATTCGTCTTCTCTATTGCAGAACTGTTCTGACTGAACAAAAATTCAGCATCGTATCCATATTCGGCAATCTGACTCTTGAATTTCGCTTCGTCACCCAACCAACGTGATTCTTCTTTGGTCGGAAGTACGATTCCGATATCAAGTCCTTTTTTTTGTGTTTCTCCCTGTGGTCCTGCGAAGATCGGGAACACCAATACAAAACATACTGCTATCATGATAGCCTTTTTCATACAAACTCCTCCTTTATGTGCTTGGGAGTACCTCCCATATATTTGATATGGTATCATGGATATGAAGGAGAATGTTTAATATTTGCATCTTTTTTATGCAAATTTATGCAAATTTATTATTATCACGTCGTTCCACGTTTTATGATAGATGGCTTGAGAATTATCCGTTGCGTGGCTGATTCGGGATGTTCCACTCTCTGAAGCAACACTCTTACAGCGATGGCTATCATGTCATCGTAAGGATTGCGGATTGTTGTCAGGCCTTTGTTGATGTACTGTGCGATCGGAATATCATCAAAGCCCAATATTGCGATATCCTCTGGGATCCTCAATCCAGCCTCTTCGATGGCATGGATTGCACCGATCGCCATTTGATCATAACTGGCGAAAATAGCATCGGGCAACTGTTCCAATGAAAGGATTTCTTTCATGCTCTCATACCCCGCCTCTTCGTTCCGCTTATTGGAAATTCGAACGAAGCAATCTCGAACCGGAAGAGAGAATGATTCCATTACGTCCTTGTATACTGAACATCTTGCCATTGTCTGCCGTTCTCCGATGAACCCGATATGCTTGTATCTTTTATTCACTAGATACTTGAGGCCAAGTTCTATTCCTTTGTGTTCATCAATATAAAGATTATCGAAATCAAGGTTCGCAATATGTTTCGTAGTTATAAACAACACCGGTAATTTCGTAATACTCACCGCGGTCAATAATTCATCAGAGATATTCTCAGAATCATCCAAGATTACAATTATGCAGGTCACTTGCATTTCATTGAAACTATAAATATGACGAATCAAGGTTGCATCATCGAAATTGGTAAGTTTGATTGTCATTGAATATTTTTTCTTCTCAAATTGTTCATTGGCAACATGCACCAAATGGGAATAGTATCCCGAAGTAACTTCGGGTACGATGAATCCAACCGAATTCCAGTCTGTAGAAATGCAGTTATTCTTCAGTTTATGCTTTGAATAGCCTAATGAAGTAGCGATGCTCACAATTTTCTTTTTTGTGTCATAGCTGATTTTTGGGTCATTTTGCAAAGCACGAGAAACAGTGGAAATGCTAACCTGTGCCATATCGGCAATATCTTTCAGTATGGCCATTGAGATGTCCTCATTGTCATCTATTATAGGGAACACTCTACCTAAATTGTATCAATTATTCAAGTTTTTGCATTCTATTTATGCAATATTATGCAAAATTATGATTCTTAATAGTGCTTCTCTAAGATTCTGTCTAATTGGAAATAATGGTCTGAAAACCCCATTATACAGATCCCCGTCGACATACAACTGGCGATACATGCTTACCGGCACATGACATGATGAATTGTTTGCTTGCGTTATTTTTGGGTATGCTGGAGACAAAGGATATATTCCCTCCTTCTCAATCGCGGAATGCAAACGCTAGCTAAGGAAATATGCTCACGATATTGTTTATGGTCATCCACTGTGAATTCCATAAAAGGGATCCTCCACTTTCTGTTTGTAGGACTCTCGATAGAAGAACAATTTCCCGGCAGTGGACCTCCATCGATAACGTGTCTGCAGTACCTTGCGAGCCAATAATTTGTCGGGTTGCCCACCAACTCTAAAGAACGATCCTGCAACTTACATCTTAGAGACTCGTTCGTAACGATGACTACTTTTCACCGTGGATCAATCCCTGCGGACCTAACATAAACGGCAATCGTAATGTTTTGGGAATCCATGAAGATTCGCTTGTAATTACGAATTGTACTTTTTTGATGCCCATCACAACCACCGATTTTAACAGTTGGTCCACAGTGCCATTATAATGTCTTATCAAGAAAAGGTCCTGAAATACAAACTTTCCTTACGAGCAAGACATGAGCCTGTTGCTCGAGTAGCTCGTACGTGAACCCCAACTTTCGTTCATGGAGCTCGTAGTCGAGCCATTCGTCGAGGAGCAGCTCCCGGTAGTTGCCTACCTTTCTTTTGTACTTCACCTGCTCCTTGAGGTTTTCATAGTCGCAAAGTAAGTCGGGCATGCGCAGGTGCATTAAAAACTCCAAATTATTGGTGTTCTCGGTTTCAAATCATTCATGTAGTGATCCATAATTCTCATCATGAGCTTAGTTTGAATCTCTCGATGCGAAGCACGGTCCCAAAGGTTTTCAAATTCGCAAGGATCTTCCTTAAGATCATAGAGTTCACCGGTCTGCTGTGTGTGGTAAATGACCACTTTGTACCTGATATCACGACACATCGTGGCATATGTTGTGTGATGGACAGTTTCTTTGTTACTAAGCTCTGGCCATAATGAATCTAGATATTCACAGATAATATGATTACGAATAGGTTCATGATCGTCTTTTGTGAGGATCCTCCATAGTGATTCGGCCTCTGCCCCTAGTCCGGTCATCTCTTTTAAAGTTGGTATGAGATCCCTTAGTTCAACGAGATAGTCATACCGTTTACCTTCTTTAACGACTCCCGGAAGGGAGAAAATCATCGGGACCTTTGTTGCTCCTTCATAAAAACGGGCTCCTTTCAAGATGAGACCATGATCTCCGAGCATCTCGCCATGATCCGAATGGAATATGATGAGGGTTTTTTTTCTTAGATCATGACTCTCCAGATAGTCTAGAATCCTTCCGACCTGTTCATCGATTAGTTCTACCATCCCATAATAAGAGACTTTCTTTTTTTGAGTTTCCGCATCAGGTTTATGATATTGCAATGCGCTCTGATGATATGCTTCTTCCAAGCGTTCTTGATTTCTGATATCCGAATCTTTGAATAAAGGTTCTGGAATAGCACACGGATCGTACCTGTCCGCATATTCTTGCGGTGCATCGAACGGAGGATGGGGATCAAAGATATTGAGGCTCAACAGCCAAGGATCCTCCGATTGCTCAAGCTCCCATTCAGCTATACAATCGATAGCTTTTTGTACACACCAAGTAGTTTGGTGCTTATCGGCCGTTATCCATTTCGAATACCCTCTTCGACTTGTGTGTTCCGTATTGAATATCCGCTGCAGATCAGCTCCGGTATCACAAAGCCATCTCAAGTACTCATTGTCATCCGGAGTCCCATACCAAGAATCATGGCTGTAATGGAAACGTTCATACTTATCATCGCATCGATCTTCAATTCCATTTTTTGGGGAAGCAAGATGGAGCTTCCCGCAAAGGCCGCATCTGTAACCTATGCGGTGGAGCTCTTTAGTGATAAGCTCCGTACCCTCCGGAACTGAGGCCTGACCGTTTGCGACAATCCCGATCTGGGAAGGATACTTCCCGGTCAGGAAACTGGCACGGCTAGGAGAACAGACCGTGCTCTGGCAGTAAGCATTCGTAAAGGCTGTTCCCTCCTTACATAATCTATCTAGGTTTGGGGTACGGATGGCGGGATTACCCAAACAGGCGACGGTATCGTAACGTTGCTGGTCTGTGCATATCCAAAGGATATTCGGTCTTTCCACAGTTGGCCTCCAATTCATTTTCTCAGCGAACCACCCGATAATCTTCAGAAATCAAGGTAGATTCACTGTATGATATGACTGACAAAGATTTGCAAGCTGTAGTCCTTCGACAGGACAGTGTTCCATCTCAATGAAACCGAAATCGCACCAAAGGCAGCGATTGTTTTTGGCTATCGTGCATGCAGATCATGAGATTATCAAGGTACAGCGTAGAGAGCCACTCCACGCTAGCCACTTTGGCAGCCATTCTATCACAATATTCATATGCTCCATTTTCACAAATCAAAGCAGTGTAACTCGACAATTTTGATATATCAAGAGGTATTTCATCATTTTCATATCGACAATTCGGTTCAATTATGAACATCGCATGGTAACCGCTCATGGCGTGTATGTCGAGAAATGCGTGCTCGAACATGTCATCGTCGAATAAATTTTGTATGGGGGGGGGGAATTTCTCATATCACTGCTGACTATTCTTGAGAGTGTTTTCCTATTGAAGAGCCCTCAACAAAATGAAATTTTGTGTATTCTTTTATCATGTGGCACGCACACTCGGAACAAGACATGATAGCTGATGAATGATTATGTCGGTGAGATCGGGGATTTTTCTCAGTTGACCTACAACGGCGGTTGTATCATATTACTGTCATGGGAACCAAACGTACGATCATTATACTGATCACGCTAGCAGTGGCGTTACTCCCTCTTCACTCCGAGATTGCTCCCGAGGAGTATCGGAACATGCAACTGAGTGCGCCTGATGCGATCATAATCAAAGTCATTCGTGTGACATCGAGCGGCGGATTATTCAGCAGAACGACCAACGTACGGATTCAGGCAGAAGTGCTCGAAGTGAATCGAAGTGAGAGCAATCTCTCTGCGGGTGACAGAATCACCATCGTATACGAACACTACCGACCTCCGAAACAAGGATGGGCAGGACCCCGGTCCATCCCAATTTTGAAACGAGGCGAAACAACATTCGCATTCATAGCGTTCGATTTTGAAGAAAAGGCCTACGTCCCCGCAGCCAAGGGTGCTTCCTTCGAGATGCCTATCCCCCTGAGATGAGAGACCCAGTCCAAAAGGAAACACCAGCGGTAACGATCAAATCCCACACTCGCCTACCATGATACATTACCTGACCTAGAATTCACGCTGTAAACTGTAATGTTCATAGGGTAAAAAAATTCAAGTCTAAACAAAGGCTTAAAGATTTTTTATATGAAAATGGTTTTCTTGAGGAGGTATAATTAACCGAGATCGTTACAATGCCACATGCTTGTATATCCCAAGTCGATAAAAATATATGATTTATAAGTACCCATACATATATCAATTCTATCCAAGAAATTCATACGAAAATCGAAATGTTCTTACGATATTGCAGAGGGCTCATCCCCATGACTTTTCTAAATTGTCTTGAAAAATAGTTCCCATCATCAAAGCCGGTGATTTCAGCAATCTCTCCGATCGTGAGATTGCTGGTACGGATGAGACGACAAGCTTTTCCTATTCTTCTTTGGATATGGAATTCCACGGGAGACAACCCCGTCGCATTCTGGAAATGGCGATTAAGGGTGCTGGCTGACATGTTGGTGATTCCCATCAATTCTTTGGTGCTTACCTTTCGATCCAAATTCGCTTCAAGATAGCTAAGGGCATCGGCAATATGCAAGATAGTGAGGTTGTCTTTCCGACGATGCTCACAATAGATACGAAACAACGTCACCAACAGCTGGACCATATAGGCAAACGCTATGCTTTGTGCGCCGATATCCGATTCGATGGCGTCGCATTCGACCTGCATTTTTTCCAACAGCGGCATTATTTCCGCAAGTTGTGACGGAGTAAGCTGCATTAATGTGGACAATCCATTTTCATTGCGGAAATTAGGTTCGAGCCTGACCATCGCATGATATCCGCTCATGTTGCGAATATCAAAAAGTGAATGTTCGAACAGCTTTTCATCGAATAAGATATTGTAAAGGCGTAAATTTTCAACATCACGATATCCATGTTCCAACCCCGGTGTGATGACGAACACATTTCCCGGATAGAGTGGAAAAGCATTCGTTTGGGTAAAATGAGTGCCTTTCCCTGAAATAATCACCACCAGTTCATAAAAATCATGGCTGTGCAACGGATATGGAAGCTCGGGATCTCTCTCGATGACCTTCATCTTAAAATCGGGATCATAAAAATAATCTGAAGCAAGCAACTTAAGCTTCATTATGACAAAATTGTGCTAAAAAGTGCCTGATTTGTCAAGGCACGACTCACTATCCCAAGCTATCATGTATTCGGACGGGAGGAGTACATGGGAATCAAATCATATGAAAACGCACGCGATGCTTATGAAAAGATCGGAGTCGACACTGATGCTGCGTTACAGCGCTTAGCAACCATTCCCATCTCCATCCACTGTTGGCAGGGTGACGATGTGGGAGGATTTGAACGGCCGAGCGCAGTCCTTTCGGGTGGCGGGATCCAAGTGACTGGAAATTACCCCGGGAAAGCCCGTTCGATTGCGCAATTACGTTCTGATTTGGAAAAAGTTTTCACCTTGGTTCCAGGCCCTCATCGGTTGAATCTTCATGCAAGCTACGGTGAATTCAAAACCGCATTCGTCGATAGGGATGCCATTGAACCCGAACATTACCGCGGTTGGGTCGAATGGGCGAAACGCTTAGGAATCGGTATCGATTTCAACGGCACGTTCTTTAGTCACCCGATGGCCGAATCAGGGTATACCTTGTCAAGCAAAGATTCACGAATTCGTGAGTTTTGGATTGAACATGCAAAACGATGCCGTGCCATTGCAGCATGGATCGGTGAGCAACTGGGCACACCCTGCATCCTCAATACATGGATACCAGATGGAGCCAAGGATATTACCGTTGATAAGATTGGGTATAGGAACATCCTTAAAAAGTCGCTTGATGAAATTTTCAAGACACCCTACCCCAGTGCCCATATGCGCGATGCACTTGAAACAAAATTATTTGGCATCGGCAGCGAAGCATTTGTGGTGGGAAGCCATGAATTCTACATGAATTATGCTGCCCGTAATAACAAGATGTTGTGCTTGGACATGGGACATTTCCATGTTGAAGAGGATGTTTCTGACAAATTATCATCAATACTTCTGTTCGATGACGAAGTATTGATGCATGTCAGCAGACCGATACATTGGGACAGCGATCATGTCGTGCTATTCACGGACAAAGTGAGACATGTGGCAGAAGAACTGGTACGAAGTAAGAAACTGGACAAAGTACATTTAGGACTCGATTATTTCGATGCCTCGATCAACAGGATCGGCGCATGGGCAAATGGTGCGCGAGCTTTTAGGAAAGCATTGCTCTTCGCATTGTTGGAACCTCAGAACCGGTTGGTCGAACTGGAAGAAAGCGGAAATGGATATGGCAAGATGGCGCTTCTGGAAGCCATGCACACGATGCCGTTCGGTGCAATCTGGGAAGCGTATTGCGAGAAATTCGATGCTCCGTCCGATGTGACAATCATGGATGAAGTCTTTGCATACGAACAAATCGTATTGAAGGAAAGAGTATGAAGACGCGACATGATATTTTTGATCTGATCAGCATATCGAGAATGTATGGGGCCGACTCCCGGTATGTGTTGCTTGGAGGTGGCAACACTTCCCGGAAAATCGGAGAAGTGATGTATGTAAAGGCATCGGGTTGTGCCTTGTCAGATATCGATGAAACTGGATTTGTCGCGATGAGTCTGCCAAAACTCAATGCGATATGGGATAAACGGTATCCCGAGAATACAAAAGAACGGGAAAAGGAAATTTTACACGATATGATGGAGGCTCGTTGTCAAGGCGAAACCGCAAGACCGAGCGTCGAAGCTCTTCTCCATTCAATTATTCCTTTTACCTATGTGGTGCATTTGCATCCTGCATTGGTCAATGGTCTGACCTGCAGCCAATCTGGGAAGCAATCGGCAGCGAGCCTATTTCCTGATGCACTGTGGATTCCCCTTGTGAATCCGGGATACATTCTCGCAAAAACGGTACGGGACGCATTACAGGAAACAGGTGAATCTACGCTGATCTTCCTCCAGAATCACGGTGTCTTCGCCGGAGCCGATACGGTAGGACAAATAGAACACCTCTACGATTCCATCATGAAAAAACTTAACCGCTCGGTCGTTCGAAAACCAATCTTCACCGAAGTGAAGGTACATGCAAAGCGCGTCAAGACGGTCCAGACCGCGATGGAACGCTTCTATGGCGGGCCAATAAAGTATCCCATGGTTTCCAATAGGGAAATCGCTTCCCGTTTGGTCGATGAGAAAAGTTTTTATTCATTATCTTCTGCCTATACCCCGGACCATATCGTATATAGCGGTTTCAGGCCGCTCTGGATTCCTGAAAAGATCTTCGAAGCCGAACAACCCGTAGAAGCGGTTCTCGACGCGCTTCGATTATTCGAAAAAAAACATGGGGTAACCGCGAAGATCATCGCCGTGCAGAAGACATCAGTGTTTGCCATCAGCGAAGCTGCGATGGCACTGTTTCTCGATACGGTAAAGATTGCCGCATTCACTGAAGGTTTCGGTGGCCCGCGATTCATGGATGATGAACAGATCGAATTCATCAGGACTTGGGAGGTTGAACAATACCGGGCGAACATGAGCGGAAAATAATCTTTTACAGGGAGGTACTTGAATGAAACGTGTCGCGTTCAAGATGCATCTGAAAAAAGGATTTGAAGCAGAATATGAAAAACGTCACGATGAGATCTGGCCTGAGCTTTCCGCATTGCTAAAGCATGCGGGTATCCATGATTACAGCATTTACAAAGATCCCCAGACACATGCGTTGTTCGCTGTACAGAAGAGAGAGGAAGAAAACACCATTGACATCTCGACCGATCCTATCATGAGAAAATGGTGGGATCACATGGCAGACCTCATGGAGGTGAATCCGGACAATTCACCCGTCTGTATTGATCTGATCGAGGTGTTCCATCTCGATTGACCACAGGAGACATCATGTCCGTACCTGCCGGCAATAAGACGAAAATCGGAATCTTCGGAATTGGCTTGGATACCTATTGGGATCAATTTCCCGGATTGAAGCAACGCTTGAAGGGGTATCAGGATAGGATTGTCAAACGGATGAGAGAGTACGGTTCAGTCGAGGTAATCGATGGATCGTTGGTGGATAATCCGGTGAAAGCGAGAAATGTCGGCGAAATGTTCCGATCCGCGAACGTGGAAGCAGTTTTCCTTTACATCTCCACATACGCGCTCTCGCATACCGTGCTTCCGGTCGCCCAGGTTGTACAAGTCCCAATCATCATCCTCAATGTACAACCGGTCGCCGCGATCGATTACGAAGCGTTCAACGCACTCGGAGATCGGGGACTCATGACCGGTGAATGGCTCGCCCATTGCCAAGCGTGCAGTGTTCCCGAGATTGCCAACGTATTTAATAATGCCCACATACAATACGATATCGTCACCGGATACTTCGATGAAGAGTACACATGGAAGCAAATCGAAGAATGGATCACCGCCATAGATGTGAAGGCGAAATTAGCTAAGACCCGAATAGGAATCCTTGGCCATTACTACTGCGGGATGCTTGATGTATATACCGATGTGACCAGGGCCGCATCTGTGGTTGAAAGCCATTTCGAAATCCTTGAGATGGACACATTGAAAAAACACCGTGATGAGGTAGATG
>JAAYIV010000053.1 GCA_012523305.1 Spirochaetales bacterium | reverse complement strand
GCTCTTATTGATTGCTAGCTCGTTGGTGTTCTTATACACAAGTGGTTTCGGGAGTTTTAGTACACTTACGCAGAGAGCATTGCATTGGACGTTCATGGCTACGGCTTTGTTCCTACTGATGAAACCAAAGAAATTGGCAGGCAATATCGGCAAGTATTTATTTGCCGTGGTTGCCGCCGTCACTGGAATCTATGTCATCTATACATGGCCTCAACGAATCATGGGCATAGGTACTGTTTCGACACTTGACCAAGTAATGGGAATCACAGCATTGGCGCTGCTTCTTATTTCAGTCAAACTTTCTGTTGGTTGGGGACTAACTGTAACTGCCAGTCTATTTCTTCTTTATGCTATCTTTGGACCGGTATTCCCAGGTTTCTTAGGCCATTCAGGGGTAAAGATTCCCCGGCTTATAAACTTTTTATATCTTACTGCTGAAGGGATGTTCGGAGTTGCTTTGGGCATCTCTTCCACATATATCATTGTTTTCGTAATTTTTGGAGCCATTCTCAATGCTCTTGGTGGAGGAGAGTGGTTTGTAAAAACTTCCTATGCACTTGCCGGACGTTATCGTGGCGGCCCGGCAAAGACCGCCATTGTTGCCAGTGCACTCATGGGAACCGTAAGCGGAGCTCCTGTTGCAAACGTTGCAACGACCGGAACTTTCACTATCCCTTTGATGAAAAAAGTCGGATTTTCTCCAGCAACAGCCGGTGCAATTGAAGCAGTGGCTTCCACCGGGGGAATGTTCCTTCCTCCGGTGATGGGAGCCGGTGCCTTTATCATGGCTGAATATCTTAACAAGCCATACCTGGAAATTATCAAAGCAGCGATTATCCCGTCTGTTCTTTTCTACATCGCCTTATTTTTCATCGCCGACGTTAGAGCTGCCAAGAATAAGCTTGTCGGGATGCCTCCGGATCAACTTCCGAATCTCAAGAATGCTGTTCTTAAAAATGGCTATCATGGCCTGTCATTACTCTTTTTGATTGTCACGATTGTTATTGGCTGGGGCCCTATGAGAGCCGCGTTCTTCGCAACGCTTTTGGCTGCAGCGTTTCCTCTTGTGTTTGAACGCAAACCAAAAGAATGGATAAAGAAATTGGTTAATGCTCTGTACGAAGGATCGAAGCAAACTATTCCAATTGCGGTTGCATGTGCTGGTGCGGGAATTATTGTTGGGGTGATAGGTGTAACCGGTTTAGGTACCAAAATTGCTTCAGGACTATTTAATCTCGCTAATGGGAATATGTTGCTTGGCTTGCTTTTCACAATGATTGCCGCGATTATCCTTGGAGCAGGTATGCCGGTTACCGCTGTTTATATAATATTAGCAGCTACTTTGGTGCAACCGCTTGCTGCAATGGGAGTTCAACCGATAGCAGCCCATATGTTCATCTTTATCTTCTCGGCTATGGCCGGGTTGACACCTCCGGTGGCCATAACATCGTATACGGCAGCAGGAATTGCCAACGCTGACCCCAATAAGGTTGCTATTCAGGCATTCCTCTATGGATTACCGGGATTTATCATTCCATTCATGTTTGTTATTTCACCGTCACTCCTCATGCAAGGAAATGCTATGACAGTAATAACATCAGTAGTTTCTGCATTGATCGGGGTGCTTTGTCTGGTTGCTACAATTGAAGGGTATTTTATTGTCAAATGGCCAATATACCTGAGACCGTTATTTGCAGCTGCAGCCTTGTTAATGATGTGGCCGGGTGGATGGACTGATTTGATTGGATTAGTAATTATCGTGGTGGCGGTTCTGATTCGATGGCTTGCACGAGCAAAACAGCCCGTGAGTGTATAAACAAGGTAGAGAGGACCAATCGTGCGAATATTTCCTTCCGAGATGCAGACATTTATTGATAAAGAAACGAACGTGGTGGTGCGTCAGCTGACCAACCAGCAGTGTATCAACCACCACCCGTTTTTTCTTATCCCTGCCTATGACAGGAACATGCAATGGTTATTCTTCGTATCGCACCGCACCGGTTCTCCACAAATTTTCGGAATAGAACTTGGAAGTTACAAACAGATTCAATTTACCGATGTCAAAGATCTCACAGAGTGGTCTGTACACCCCGATCTTTCCGGTACATATGTCTACTTCACGACCAAAACGGGCGGATGGCAACTTGAAACTTCAAGTGGGAAAGTCAGAAACCTGTTTGGGTATGAAAATGCTTCAGCCAAAGCTTCGGGGATGGTTGCTGGAGGAATGGGTACCACTGCCCTGAGTCCGAACGGAATCTACTGGGCGTTTCCCTATAACACGCCAGATGGAGTGACTATCATGAAAGTGGATACCAGAGATGGAAGAATCTCTGAAATCACCACCCATGATGCTGTCGCCCATATGCAATTTTGTCCTGATAACGATGAGTTGTTGTACTTTGCCGGGAATTTCACTGAACGCTTATGGACTATCAACGTAGATGGAACTGGAAAAACGAAACATGGCAACAGGAAAAAGGAACAATGGATTACCCATGAGTCCTGGATTCCCGGGAAACGCGAATTGATGTTTGTTGATTGGCCCCATGCGGTTCGTGCCGTGTCTATCGATACCGGGATCGAACGAACGATAGCTCATGTCAATGCATGGCATGCCATCTGCGATATGAAAGGTGAAATGGTTATTGCCGATACCAATTGCCCGGACATCGGTATCCAAGTATTCAGCACCGATGGCAACGATGAATGCAAGACCATCTGCCATCCTCATGCTACCAACGCGGGAGATCATTGGAACGGCCCGTTCCCATATGAGAACGGACCCATAAAAGTGTATGCACCGCAACACACCCATCCGCATCCGCGATTTTCTCCCGACAGAAGGCGTATCGTATTCACAAGCGACTCTTCAGGATTCGCCCAGGTATATGAAACAGATTTTGTAGGTTGATGAAATTTAATTAGTTTTCAAAATTTTGATTACCAATTCGAATGCTTGGATTCTTCTTTCTAAAAGTGTTCTCTGAGGACTACCGTCTTTCGATGTACTCAAAATCTTTCTCATTGAAGGTAACATACTGTTAAGAATATCACGTGAAGTTAGTAATTCTTCAGATGAATACCTATAAGATTGCTGAGACAATGTATCGTTCAAGACAGCCAATCCGATCTTCAGCGCGACAAGTCTTTTTGTTATCGTTGTCGTGCTCTGATTATTCATGGACATACGGACAAACGCTTTCTCAGTTTTTCGAACCGAAGACTCAAAAACCCGAATGCATCGAGCTCTTAGTTCATTAACACTTTCTTCCATATTGCGTCTTTATGTACCATATTTCCGGTTGCCAATCGTAGCATAATTACGACTGACACGCTACTACCGATGAATAATGAAGGACAGAACACATAAAGGTCGCTTGGAGTAATGTAATTGTAAGTTATCGCTAAATGTCCTTGCATTAACGAGATTAATACAAAGACTCATCTCTTTTCCCTTCGCTTTCTTCGGTTTTTCGGTTCTACTTAGGATGAGCTGACTCTTCATCCGCAGGTGGTTTTCTCAAGTGATAAAATTT
>JAAYIV010000012.1 GCA_012523305.1 Spirochaetales bacterium | reverse complement strand
CGGATGCAAAATCACAGGAACTGATACTGTCAGGTATTGAAGCTTTTGTTTTAGGTTCAATAGGGTGTTCCTTTCGAAAAGAAAAGTAATGATAAGGATGACGTAAGTACATTCAAAAAACTTTGCCGTATATGTGAGATTTCAATGCAGGGTATCATGTATAAGACGCTTTATTAATTCAGAGAGGTGTTATCATGTTATCAAGAGATCTATATCCTTCAAGTGAATTGAGCACATTAGACGATTTAGCTCATCTATTTGACAAGTGGATCAATCATCTACGTGATAAATCCCTCTATGATACATACACTGCGGATGATTTTGTTACCGATGGATTTTATCCGTACTATTTCTCACAGAATCCTAGAATACTTTTCATCGGAAGAGAGGCCTTGGGGATGTCAGGCATGGATTATTTAGAGTCGCTCTATAAAGCTTATAAGAATAACAGCGTGGCACAGACCTCGCTTGACGGGCACAGATTCCACACCACGATGTTCTACCTTGCCTATGGCTTGTTGAATGGGTTTCCGGCATACCAAACTGTACCCTATGCTTCCGAACTGGCCAAAACCTTTGGCACTGGTCATGGAATGAGTTTTGCCTTCATGAATTTGTCAAAGTTTTCAAATGATAGCGACTCGTCATGGGTCTTGAATAACGAACTGGCCACCAATTTTCTTGAGAACTCCAAGGATGACAAGATAAATTTTCACTTAGAAGAGATCAACATTTTGCAGCCTGATATAATTATTACCTCCAATCTCAATGAAGTACATCTTCTTTCCTACCTTGGAGAACTAAAGGAGGTTGATCTGAGTGATAGCAATGTTTGGGTGTATGAACTTTCCTCACATAATCGGTCGATCCCAATCTTGGAAACCTGGCATTTCTCAAATTGGAGCAAGCAACAAGATACCGAGGTATATGAACCGGTGTTAAGGAAGGCCAGACAATATTTGAACAAGGAATAAACCAATCGTTGACGTTACACAATAAAACTCTCAAAAGTGAAACTTTGTACTCTATACACTCACATAACACGATTTTCATGCTATTGTAGAGAAAGTAGGGGAGGCGTTCGTCACTCATAATGAAGATTCTTGCTTGTTCCGACATCCATATAGGTCGTATCCCTTCTATACCAGACACCTCGTTGGCATCCAGCGTTTCTGCCTGGGATGCGATAGTCGAACAGGCTCTTGATAAACATGTCGATGTAGTGGTGCTCTCAGGTGATGTTGTCGATCAGGATGACGCTTGGTTTGAGGCATATGGTCCCTTGTTGAAACAACTGAAACGATTGCAAGAACATGACATAAAGGTTATTGCGGTCGCTGGAAATCACGATGCCAAGGTGTTTCCGAAGCTAGCCCAGGAAAGCGATGCCATCTGCATGCTCGGTCTTGGGGGAATGTGGGAGCATCTTGATTATCATGGGGTTCGATTCATCGGGTGGTCATTTCCTTCTTCATCATATCGAATCGATCCGTTTGAACAATTCGATACGGGTCTTCTTGATTTTGACGGACCGATTCTCGGTTTACTCCACTGTGATATCGGCGGACAAACCGGATCGAGCAATTATGCTCCGGTTAATCAATTTCGGATTGAATCCATTTCGACACCTCTTTGGATTCTAGGACACATCCATGCACATAGAACAGGTAAGAACTGGTTGTACTGCGGCTCTCCGTATGCGCTTGATCCCAGTGAGAAAAATTCACATGGAGCCTGGTTTCTTGACCAGAACGGATCAAACTGGAATCCCCCTGAATTCATTCAATTGTGCCCCTACCGATTTGAACGATGTGAAGTGCCTCTTGATACCGATACTACTGCCGACAATGTACACGGTTATCTCATACAAGCCCTTGAATCGCATGCCGACACAATCGCAAAGGAAGGTTTTGTCGGTAAGCTATACTGCCATTTGACCTTTACTGGAATCGTCCAACCACGGTTTGATCTTAAAAGCATTCTGAAATCGGAGTTGTTGGATAGCCTCGCCATTGCTTTAGATAATCTGATTGAGATACGTCCTATGGGTTCTTATGAGGATCGGACTGAGATAGAAATCGATTTGGAATCATTAGCCAAGGGAGTGGGTCCCAAGGCACAATTGGCCCATCAATTGCTTACACTCAATACTTCTGACAAATTGGTGGAACAGGTAAGAGAATTGGAAAAAAGCAGCTTCCAGACTCCCGCTTTTTTCCAATTGAAAAGCCACGCCCAAGTTCATGAACCGGAACATATTCTCCACATAATCCGCCAAGCCGGGATGCGACTGCTTCGCAGCATGTTGGCACAGGGAGAATAGCATGGGAAAAAAGTATTGGATTGAACAGATCACTATCGAACGCACTCCCGGATTTCCAAAAGGCTTTCCGCCAATTGAAAAGTTCTCCGATGCATTGAACGTGATTTGGGGTCCGAACGGGGTTGGCAAGACAACCCTCGCCAACGCATTGCGCTCATTGTTGTGGAATACGGCAGAACATACTACCTATGCTGCATCTGCAGTGGTGCAAGGTGATAGCGAAACATGGTCTGTTGTACGCGACAGGAAGGTATTGCGTCAAACTCGCATCAAGGACAATCAGGAGATGCCACTACCCGGGCGCAATGATGTCTATGCAGATAGTTACTGGTTTGCCTTAGCTGATCTTATTCGTATCGAACAACGTAACCAACCATTTCACGCTCTACTCTATAAAGAACTGCAGGGAGGGGTGGATCTTGAAAAGGCCGTCGGTGATGCTGGTGCCCTTTCTGCTTTCGCCAATAGGAATGCCAAGGAAGTCAAACGTGTCGTTGCAGCGAAAGAAAAGCTCGATACATCGAAGAAGCTTCAAGGGGAAGTTGAAGGGCTCAGAAAGACAATCGATGCACTACAGCAGCAGGTGGACCAACAAGAGCATTTGGAACGCCAACGGGACATATTGGGAAAAGCATTGGAGCTGGTATCACTTACTGCGCAGATCGATACCTTGGTCCAGCAACTACAGCAATTTCCACCACAGATAAAATTCGTCGATGCCCTCTCGTATAAACGGCTTCAGGATCTGAAAATTGAATATAAAGCCAAGTCCGACCGTATTGAGGAACTATCGAAAACCATTGAGAGAAAGCAACGCGATTTCAATCAATGTGCGATAACAGACGAACAACTTCATCAAGTATCATTGAGCATGAAGCTGGAAGAACTGCTTACCCAATTGGCTGACGCATCCACCAGATTAGCTTCGAGTGACAGAGCTCTGAAGCAAGCAGAAACCGCTGTAGGCCAATGGATGCGGCACTACGGATGGCTCACCTCTGAAGTTCCCGATCAGAACAACCTTCAATCCTATATAGAGCGTTTAAAAAACCTTGCTCAGGAGTGTGAACCGCTACGCTGTACGGTGGCTGTCCATCAACAGCTCGTACAACAATTAGGCGAGAAAGAAACTATCGATGGTGATCGTGATACGCTGAATCAGCTTCGATTGGCACTACCAAAATACATTACAGCTGATATGAGAGCAGCTATGGTCCAAGGTACTAATGTTGTCAGCGCATCGAAAAAGTGGAAGGTGTTAGCACTTTCAACCTTGATAGCGATTGTGTTTTCAATCCTCGCTGTCGTAGTTCATCCGGCATGCTCATTTGGCTCGTTGTTAGCCGTGATGGTGATGTTATGGTCCATCACTGGACCAAAGAGCGGTGCAACCGAATGGCAGCTGGCAGAGAATGCCCGGATCTCATTACAAACTGAGATCAGGCAGTTGGTCCGAGACGTTGGGTATCCCGATGTCATTGATTGGCAGCCCAAGACGATTGAAGAGTTGCTGAGACGAATTGAGAAACACATTATCCGACTTGAAGCGACGGATGAAAGAAATAATCGACGACAACAAGCACAAACATCCTTGCAACAATCAAGAGATGAATTGGAATCTTGGTACGATCGATGGGAACACGCGTGTCAAGACATAGGATTGGACAAAGTGATCCCACGCCTTGAAGGTTCTCAATTTTATCATTTCTCACACCATTTGCATCAATGGGTCTCTTCGGTTTCTGAAGTGGAAAGTAAAAAAGCCGAGTATGAAATTGATAAAAGTCGCTTTGTAGATGTGATTGCCAGATTAAAAGCAACTCTGTTATTGGATACCGATGATCCCGGTACTTTGGAAGTCGAGGCCACTAGTGTTCTCAAACGATTGGAGAGAGCAATTTCCCTGAATAATGAGTTGGCCGAGTTGTACGCTGACTTGGCAACAGCAACAGATGCCTATGAGACGAAAGGTACTGAACTGACAAGGTTTTTTATTGAACTTGGTATTGATAATAATGATGAGCTATTGGTTCAGCATCTATCAGAGAAAAAGAAAGATTGGGATGATATCCATAATCAAATACGGTACAAGCAACACAATATTGAAGAGATTGAGTCATCGTATCCCAAGTCGATTGAAATTGCACATAGCACGACAGAACTTGAAATCAAGAGTAAGCTCGAAACGGTTTTAAGCGATCTTAAAGTCATCAATGATTCAAATTTTAAGCTGGGCGAGACTCAAGCAAAATATGATATGTTAACTGAAGGAACAAGCCTTGCACAAGCCGAACTGGAATATAGGAAGGCGTTGGACGAGTTGGAAATGCTGCGTCAAGAGCAGTTGCTGGGGCGGACTGTCCAACTGCTGGTAGACCAAATGGTTCATGAACTGGACGATACTTCATTGCCAGAGGAAATCAGATGTTCGAGTGGCTGGTTTGAGCGAATCACGAACAATCAATTCCAGCTCAGGATCAATAAAGACGGATTTTTCGCCCATGACAATGTCAATGTGAAAAACTTTACTCTTGAACAACTTTCTAGTGCAACCCGTGTTCAGCTTCTTTTTGCGGTCCGTATGGGAATCATCGAAATCCAAGAGCGGCATAGTGGTGTGCAACTGCCGTTATTCATGGATGAACTGCTCGCTAACAGTGACGATGAACGCTCTGGAGCGATCATCCGTGCTGTGCGTGAGATTGCAAAGGAACGTCAGGTATTCTATTTCACTGCCCAGGCAGATGAAGTTGAGAAGTTCAAACACCTGGCTCCCGGGATCGTGCATGAACTACCGCTTGAGACGCTCTTTGTCAAACACGCGGTCGCAATGAGGCCTTTGGTTCCTTTTCCCTATATTGGATCAACAGTACCCGAACTAGTCGATGATTATGAGGAGTATGGGAAAATCCTTGATGTTTCCGCTCCTTTGCTTTGGGATCCGATTGAAAGGATGCATGTGTGGTATCTGTTTGATACGAGTAACCAGGTCCATGAACAGCTGGAACACAAAGGAACACATGTTGGTTCGATAGCCGGATTCGAAGATAGGATCGATTTGCTCAAGCGAGCACAGAGTCTGGCTCAATACGGACGCCCGCAACCGGTATCGATCCAAGACCTCAAGGATGCCGACCTGGACATCAATCAACATACCGAATATTGGAAGGCCATGGAGGAATATGTCAACACTAACGGTGGGGATGGGAAGCGCCTGGCCGAGGCATTGGATTCGGGTGAGATAAAACGGGTTCCTCAAAAAGCGAAGGATCTTATCATCGGATGGTTGTATGAACACAAGCACATCGATGAAAGTAGCGCGATGAACGCCAATGAAATTTTGGATATATTGTTGAAAAAAGTCGACAATTTTTCTAGAACTTCAGACGATTATAAGATTGTTGCCCGATATCTTCATCACGTTATCGCTGAATAATCATCACATAAGAAAATTGGATTCAAGCCATCGTGCAACTCCATCTTCATCGTTAGATAACGTATGATAGCGGGCAGCTTCCCTTGCTTCTTTATGGGCGTTGGCCACGGCAACTCCTTGATAGTAACCGAGCATGCCCGCATCCATCGGGTCGTCGCCGAAGGTATAGACACCCGAGGTATCGACACTGTTTAGGACTGTTTTCAGTCCTTCAAGCTTGCTTGCCTTGAAGTCGGCGATCCTATAGAGGCCGGGAATCCATAAGGTGGTGATGAGAAAGTGTTCGCTCCATTTGCCAATGAATGATTGAGAAAGTGGTTTCGTTAGCCAGATGATCATTTGGTTGGCTTCATGCTCAAATGGTCGGGGTACCGGTCTGTTATCGCCATAGCGGCCATCTGAAGAATCGATCACCGTCGGTCGTTTTGTCGGTAGACTGTTCAAATCATCAAGCAAATGTTCGATCTTCTCATGATCCATCACTTGATAGTGGACGATTTCATCGTTGATGATACCGATCGCACCTCCGGATACCACCATGGCATCGGGTTGCAATATATCGATGTACTTTTGAGCGAATGACTTGTAGCGAGTGGTTGCGATAGCAAATTTGCTACCAGATGCACGAACCCGTTTCAAAACCGTAAGAGTATAATCACTTATCGTGTTATCGCTGCGTAATAGCGTTTCATCGAGATCGGACACGATCCATTCCGGTGGTTTCACGACATGCTCCTGTTTATGTGAAAAATGTGGGATATGCCTTCAAAAGGGGTTTCAACAAGGAATAAACTTCTTGCGTACTGTGATAGAGAACCTTGGCATCACCAAGAGATCCCTCATGTAACATATCTTTGTCTATCAACATCTGTTTCACCCATAGATAATGAGCGGCAATCGGTCCTGCATGGGTATGATAGGGGAGGATCATATCGGTGCCATCAACCAGTTCGATAGTGATATCAATGGTCTCTTCTTTAATTCTTCCAGGTACGTTGAGCCATTCTTCGATGCCGTGGAAAAAAGTGTCTCGATTTAGATCCACACCGATTAAGACTATGGTTGCATTACGATCAAGAAGCTTTCCGTAAGAAGAGTTTCTGTTACATGGGGTGTCATAGATTATTGGATCGGTAGTAAATGATTGAGCATCCTTTCCAATTGCCACCACCGAATGTGTCGGATGTACCGAACGATGTGCCTTCGGGTGTTTTCTGGCATATTCCGGAATGATACCCACACAACCCGGACTGTCTTTCACCGAGAAATAGCGTGTTTTTGGCGTTGTCTCCCACGTGTGGGCGGGAAAGACGAGCAGGCCCGGCTCCATGTATTCAACAAGGGCATCGATGAGAGTCTTTGGTCCGCCTTCAACTTCCCCAAGACTCTTGAACGAAGTGTGCACAAAGATGGTACCGTCGCGTTTGAGCCGCATAGCATATAAATCGGCGATCAAAGACTTAGTTGTATGCATGGTACGTATTGTCCCATACGGCTCACAAAGGGTCAAGCATGTCAGGAGTCTACAAAAGAGCCACGGATGATCTATCCGTGGCTGGACCATCGTTGATCCGAATGTTACAGGATAGTGGTTCCTCGGGCAACTTTCTCGTTTTACCAACATGAAAGCTGTGTTTCTTCGATCACGAAATCTTTGATTGAAAGTTGGAAAGGTAGTTATTCGCGCTATCACCAAGTTACTTTTACCGTCGGTTTTATATCAATCTTTTTTATATAGCATAATTAATTAAATTTATATATTCACAACAAGAACCAATCGTAACCTACGGTTTAAGTTGTTAACAACGATTATCTTTTTGCATCATCACATTTCACAGCATGTCTCAAACGACATACATTCAGTTTTTTTAACAATTGTATCCACTTAATTGCTATACTAACGTATCATTGGACGTGTTCATGGAGAATACCGGTATGAAACAAATGGAGAAGTTAGTAACTGCCTGCCAAGATTTTCACTTGGCATTTAAGGAAATTGATTCGCTCATCATGCAATGGGGAGCACAGCGGTCTTCGTTGAAGAAAACTCTCAGAACGTTGCTTGATCTGGACAAAACGGGTAATTTCCCCGAATCGTATGGAAGTTCCATGGCCGGCAACTATCTGCTTGGTCTGATACTGACCAATCCGGTTACCAGTGCCAAACTGTTACGCGAACAGGAGCATATGCTTTCACTTCGTAGTGCAAACGTACTGAAATACTGGGTCGAACACCCTGCGTATTGGGCTTATTTCAAAGTCGTGGAATTTGATGATCATGATTTCATGCAGATTGTAGACCTTTCAAGCGGCGAACTGCACCTTCTACATTCACCGGCGATTGTCAAGTCAGAAAAACAACATGAGACGCAAGGAAAGAATCGATTGTGCCTGTTGCTACCCAATGAAGGATGCATGCAAACAGCAGGCATCATCCACTTTTATGGTCTTGTTAGTAAGGACATGGATTTCTATTGCTCTCTCATCGACAAACAGTCGTTCGAAATAGGTGGATTAAGCGCGGTTATCAATGCCAACTTCCCGAAATTCTTCAAACTTGATCATATGTCTACGATTCCTTCTATCTACCACAAGGACGAACCGATGCGCTTACATTGGAAACTAACAGAAGCTCCAGCATTTACCATCGAATCTTTACCCGGGACATGGAAAACAGATAACAAGGCGAATCTGTCGGCTTTCACACTTACGGACGCGGACGATCAATTGCGTTCGCTTACCCAATTTGCAACACTTTGGGATGATTTACCTTTCAGCTCGCCCCAAATTATTTGTTACCATGATTCCAAAGAAATTGCATTGTATACCCACGGTCGAAGAGCATATGAAGCTCTTGCCCATATCATCGGTGCCGTATATCCCTCTCTGGCACAAAAGATCGAAACTCCGGATTATGATATCGATGCATTATTGGAAGTCTTTTTAGAGAAAGAGGGATATCGACTGCCATGGAGCGGCTTGACTTCTTTATTGGAACGACCCAAAAAAGAGAGTCAGGATCCGTATGCCGATGCTGTCAATCGAGTGCTTGATCAGTATATAAAAAGTAGAAATTCAGGAAAACAGTTCGATCTTGCATCGGTGGCGCAAAAAGAGGGCCTGGAT
>JAAYIV010000052.1 GCA_012523305.1 Spirochaetales bacterium | reverse complement strand
GGAGCCAAGGGCCTCATCAATGAATAAGCGCGTGTCATAAAACATATACTGGTTGACCTTCCTGTATTTCTGCACTGCCTTTACAATATCATCGCTGCTCGTGCGCGGACCTGCAAGCTGTTCAAGTGTATCGATTGAAATGGTTTTGCTCAAGTGTTGGGCTTGTTCGATTATGGTCTTGATACGCAATTCATCGATCGAGATGCTACTATCAGGCTCATCAAGGCCTACATCGACAGCGGCTCTCACTATCTGCCAAGCTGCGGCCGGACCTCTCAGGTAATGATCTCCACGTAGCGCGAACAGGTCTTGTAATGCCCCAAGATCATCAGATTGGATACCTTGCAAAGCCAATTTCTCGCGGTACGCACGTATTGCCGATAACTGCAATTTCGCGATAAGAACGGTGTCCGAAGATGGTGGAAATACTACCAGATATGCTGCATTATCCGTCAAGAGATACCATACGGAAAGTTCTTTGGCCAACGAACATCCTTGAACTGAGAACAATACCAAGATAATCAACAACAATAAGAAGAACTTCTTATTCAAAACGTTCCTCCCACTTTTAGATATTGCTTCAAATTCAAAGTGCTGGTTGCCAACGGACATGCCTTTCTTCTGGCAAAATAATCTTCGGTCATACTAATGATGTCGAGACACATCTGTTCAAGGGATGAAAGGGAAAGGATTCTTACTTTATTAGGATCGTCGATGTGGGTACGGTACGGCTCGAGATAATCAGCGATAAAAAGCATTGCACCGAGCGGTCCCATCGATGTGGAGCCAAGGGTGTGCCAGCGGATTGCATCGATATAATATTGGGGTACATCGGCACATCGTTGGCGTAGTAATACTGACGCAACCGCCCCGTGAAGCAACATCGGGCACTCTTGCTCCTCGACTTCCATGGTGATGTCATGCTCCACACAGAAGTGATACAAAGCTTCATCCCCCCACTCCCGTGCTATATCATGCCAGAGGCCCACGATCCGGGCATCTTCCTCTGTGATATGGTACCGCTTGAATCGGCCTGCCAAACCTACGGCCACCGAGGCTGTGGCTTTGCAATGACGCATCCGTTTTTCAGAGACCGTGTTTTCGATGTGACTTTCAAGTTCGGTAAAGTCCATGTTCTTTGATGTAGTGTAGTACCGATTCGGGAAGAATTCCAGAGAGTTTATTGTATTCTTCATGTGCGGCGAATCTTCTGATGTCACTCGAGGAAGCTTCATAACGACTGTTCTCAAGCATCCGCAGTTCTACCCCTGAATACTCAGGCGGGTTTTGATGCCCTTCCCGTTTGATAACGGTGAAGGAAACGAGAGATTTCAATTCATCGAAACGATACCAGGTGGGCAACCCGTGTAACAAATCGTCTCCGATGATCACAGAGATATTACCGTCAATGTCATACCGATGAGAGATGTCCCGTACGGTATCGTACATATACGATGTGCCCTTACGGCGGATTTCACAATCATCGATACCGACCTTCAGCGTACTGCCGGCATGCAGTTGCCTCCATGATGTGATAGCCAAATCAAGCATCTTTATTCTCTGTTCGTCAGTTACATGCCTGGTGTAAACTTTGTGGGGCGGAATACATACGGGAATCATGATAACCATTTCAAAGTCAGTATAGCGTTCAATCTGTGAAAGGACATGCAGATGCCCATTATGTACGGGATCGAATGTTCCTCCGAAGATTGCTGTTACCATTATGGATTCCTCTGTTCCGCAATCGCTTGGGGTGGTGGGTCAAACTGTGCTATCGGCTGCTTATTACGTCCGGAAACAGACACTAATTCTATAAAAGCTTTCTTCACATCCTCCAAACCCTCTTGAGTGACGTTGGAAAGCCCGAGAATATGCAAATCCGGACGTGCGGTCTGTAGCTCTTGTAACCGTTGAGGTGCTATCGGGTCATCAAGTTTTGTGCCAATCACTATCTTGGGTTTTTCCAATAGGTCGCCGGCATAATTGCCGAGCTCTTGCGAGAGTGTGTCAAAAGCCAGTAGATAATTGTCATCCGACAAGTCGATAAGAAATGCCAGGCCTGCTGTACGTGAGATATGGCGTAAGAATTTTATCCCCATGCCCGCCCCTTTGCTAGCTCCTTCGATGATTCCCGGGATATCGGCCAAGATGATATCGAGATCGCCTTGCCTGAATACGCCCAATTGGGGAATTTTCGTAGTGAACGGATACCCGGCCACTTTTGTCCTTGCATTGGTGAGGTTGTTGAGCAATGATGATTTGCCGGCATTGGGGAATCCGACGAATCCGATATCGGCAATGACAAGCAGTTCAATGCCGATACGCATGGCCGTGCCTTTCTCACCGGTTTGTGCGAATCGCGGTGTCTGACGGGTAGCTGTCCTGAAATGCCAATTACCCTGGCCGCCACGACCGCCTTTTAAAAATACCCAACGATCCATATCAGTGAGATCTTTTATAATATCGCCTGATTGGGCGTCCTTGATGACAGTACCCGGAGGCACTGGTATTTCAACATCCG
>JAAYIV010000011.1 GCA_012523305.1 Spirochaetales bacterium | reverse complement strand
TGGGCTTATACCATAGCCATGAATTGGATCCGTTCAAAACGCAGGAAATTGTATGCTGGCCGAACATCCACGACGGTTTCTTATGATGAAGACATTAAGATATTACAAGGGAAGGCGTACAGTGAGTCTCCGGAAGATGTGGCAATCTCAGTAGAAGCAGAACGGTTGTTGCTCAAAGCGTTACGTGAACTACGGCCCGCTTATCGCGAGGTGTTCGTATTACGCATGATGCAACACCTATCCGTACAAGATACCGCTCACGTATTACACATTCCGGAAGGAACGGTGAAAACACATTTGCACCGAGCACGAAAAGCATTGCAAGATTGGTTTTCAGAGCATCGCTGGGAATTGAAATATTGAACATATTTTGAAACGGATGGGATGATTGTTCGTATGGTGTTGATAGGAGAAAGAAATCGGTATGAATTGTAGTGAATGCAAAGCTTACATCGATACGTGGTATGCACAACATAATACTTCCGAAGAAGGAAAAATGACTCGTGAAGTGTTTGAACGTGAAGTTGCCGACCATATTGCAAGTTGCCCTTCATGCGCTTTACATTATGAGCTGGCTCGAAAATTAGCCGGCGAACCAGGAGCCACCGACACCGTATCCTTTGATTACCCACAAGGAATGGAACAGCGGCTTTCGCACTCGATCTTAGATTCAATAACTCATACACATGCTGCCAAGCCTTCACGGTTCAATACGCAGCGACATATCATCCGGAGGTATGTACTTGTAGCAGCAGCAGTATGTGCAGTTGCATTGGTTCCCTTTGCGGTTAACACGAGGCCTCATATCGTTTCCCAGAGTGAAAACGAAGTAACCGTAGCCGAAGTTATTTTACAAATTGAAGCACCAGAGGCTGAAACTGTTGTAGTTGTCGGGGATTGGAACAACTGGGACCCCCAAGCCCAACATCTGGCAAAAATCAATGAACAAGGGATGTGGCACATCAAACTCCAGCTGGAACGTGGTAAAGAGTACCGATATCAGTTCTTGATCAACGGTACACAGTGGAAAGCAGATCCGAATGCATATATGCAGGTGGATGATGGATTTGGTGGACAAAATTCGATTCTTGAGATTTAGAGAAAGAAGGAGTTTAGATTATGAAACGCATTATGATGATTATGATAATTATTGTACTAGCTGTGATTCCGCTCATGGCAGATGATAGTGAAAATCAAGAGGAAGATGCCTATCTTCTTGAATTGGCATATCAACTGAGAACACGTGGATGGGAAGACGATGAAGTGATTAAGCTTGTTGAACAAGCCAGGCTCATGCAATGGGATAGTAAAGCAATGGGAGACCCTGCACTCGTTGCCTTCGCACTCCATTACGGTACGCATGATATCGCACAACAACCAGCTGAGAGGGCAATGATCCGTGCCCAAATTGCCCATCAACTGGCTCTTGAGACCAAGCACATGGAGCGATTGGGCTACGCAGTGCAATCTGTTGCCCAACAGGCTGCCAAAGGTATCAGGGAATCGCTAACAAAAGAACAGATACAAGCCAGGCAAGATGCCGGAGAACCTGTAGGGACCATGGTCCGGCAAATGGTAAAAAACGCTGTGCAACAAGAACTTGCAATGCAGCAAAAACTTGGTGGGACCCCCGCTGCAACAATGCGTCAACAAGCTACCACGAGAGGCAATCCATCATTTGCAAGCAACAAGGGATCAGGCAATGTTCCTTGGAATTCGAATGGACCAGGCAGGTAGGAGGATTTTGTGCCAGTACGACGCACATATCGCTATATCTTGATGATGTCTCTTTTCTTGGTTCTGGTGGGGATGGCTCTTTCCGCTGAACCTCACGTTGACAGACTGAATAGTATGCTGGATGCTTTTCACTTTTCTGACCAAGAGAAACAACAATTGCATGAGGTGTTCGATACGGCTGGCAAGGCATTGATTCCAATTGAACCGTTGAACTTGAAACTGGAGGAAGCCTTGGCAAAACGAGTACGATTCCTCCCGTTGCAAGAGGCACTCAACCGTGAAATCAATGCATTCCAACATGCCAGGAATATCGCTATACAAGCCCTTGGTGAAGCAAAAGCCGCTGTATTGCTTGAAAATCTTTCAGTGTGGACTCGTATCGTCACACTATTCCAATCAGAAGTCAAGGAGCGAGAAGTCCTGAATTTGTTGCAACTTTTTGATAAACAAGCGTCCGAACAACGCTGGGATAATTTCAGATATGGTGGAGGACTGCTCATCGCTTTACAACAATGGGGCATTGAAGATAGCCTTAGCATGTCAATCGTGGAAGCAATGTCACGCTCATCCATACCAGGAACTGATTATAAGAAAGTATTTGACCTTTTCCCGTCGGGGTTCGCAAAACGAATCTCTGCTGAAGACATGGCGCAAAGGATCATCACCTTTGCCCCTCGAAGCAGCACCGTCAAGATGCTCGAGCGATTGGTGAGATAAACGTAGGAGAATTATTATGCATCTGAGAAAAACATGGTGTCTTGTACTCATGTGTTCGCTCATGGTACTGCCTGTCCACACCATCACGGCCGAGATGTCGACGTTCATCGGTGTGTTCACGGACTATGCAGTCATCGACGATACAACCACACTCGATCAACAGGTGAGTGTGGGAGCCCAGGCAAGTATCGATGTGCGCACTTTGCTTGGATCAAGTGCATATCTGGGGCTATCAAGCTATGCCCGCTTCTCATATAACCCAATATCCTCAGAATGGATGGACTATGTTTCTGTCATGGCCGATGGTGCATTGTTCGTGGATCCCGGAGAGATTCGACTCTCCATTGGTTCCGACCTATCCTACGACTCAAGCGATCCGTCAAGTGTGTTATTTCGTCCGATGTGGGATGCGACTTTCAGCATGGACCGTGGTTACAGAACAATACATCCTTTTTTCACCTATTATGGCTATGTGGATGATTCAGCGATGTATAACGGCATCCAGCTAGGAATGCAACACACCCCGATAGTGGAATGTGACTATAGTCTAGCAGCTCTTGCGGGGATAACCACCTATACCGATGCAATTGATAAGGATATCGCAGCTGGCCTGAGGTTCAGCATAAACGGATTGGCCGGCTATGTGCTGAGTTGGAATGTGAATGCGACAACAACATACACATGGTCTTCCGATCCAAGTAAGGAAGGCGTAGGCGGAGCTATTTCATTGAACATCAGGATCACCCCGACAAAAACATTCCAATTGCTGATCGGTCCACATCTTGACTGGACTTTCTTGACAAGCACAGGATCATGGCATACCGATGCTCAGATCACCGTACGCTCGGATGTCGCAATAACCGAAGATCTATATTGGTATGTTGAATCTTCAGCGGCTGCAGGATTGCAATACATCTCAGGAGCCATTCCATGGACTGTCCACATCACAACGGGAGTTGATTTCAGTCTGTAATGTCCTGTAAGCAACGGTACAATTGTCTAGGCATGAAAAATTAGAAGTAATTCTAAATTATTCGGGATACATCTACTTGTTGCTACTGGTTTGCCTATCTTCAAAAAGAATTCTGCAGTTATCGAAAAATCGGGCAAATGTAAGATATGAAATCATACGAAGCGATGAGCAAGGCATGTAG
>JAAYIV010000051.1 GCA_012523305.1 Spirochaetales bacterium | reverse complement strand
CGCAACAATACGGGAAGTTCCTTTGTGATGTGTTTGACTTGTGGGAAAAAGATGTACGAAACGGAGTTCCGACGATTTCAATCCGTGGATTCGACAATTATCTTGGAATGTATCTTGGGTATGAAAGCACCGAGTGTGTGTTCAAGCACACGTGTGGAGACTATCTGGTGGTGGAGCACACGGGAGAAATCTACTCATGCGACTTCTTTGTTGAGGATGCATGGAAATTGGGAGACATCACACAGCAGGACAACATGGAAGACCTGCTCAACGGTAAACGCCAGCAGCTCTTTTCAAGAATGAAGGCCAAAGTTCCTGACAAGTGCCTGAAGTGCGAATGGCGACCGATGTGCCACGGAGGATGCACTAAAGACAGGCTGAGAGATCCCCGTGACAAACGAATGAGTCATTTCTGCGAATCATATAAGATGTTTCATGCTCACAGCTCATCACGATTTAAAGCAATAGCGGAAGAGTTCGTGAAGCATCAGAGAAGACAATAGATACTAGACACAACAAAAAATTTATCGTAAGGTATTTTTCGCATGGGATCGTAACTCAGCGGGAGAGTGCTACCTTGACATGGTAGAAGTCGTTGGTTCAAACCCAATCGATCCCAGAGGGCAACTGATTTGTATAAAACGAATTGGTTGCTTTTTTTTGGCTAAAAACTGAGCAAGCAACGGAAGCCGAATAGGACCTACTGGTATGCACATTTCCCCGATCCTGAAGATTCGAAGAAGGTAAACGCTAAAAATGTTGAATCACTCAGGAAAATGCTCAGGATCCATGATTGAACTCCGATTACACGCAAGCAGGAAACGAACATCATCACCCAACGTGCGGTCGATGCAGGTTTGATCAGCCAAAAACAATTGTGACAGTTGCTGTCTATCTTTCAATGAGAATGTATATAGAGTGTTTTAGGCGGACTGAAGAAATTACCGATGTTGGGAAATTGATGTCAACTTGTAAGTTGACATCAATTCTCTTTCCTATAATATGTTACAAAGATATTCGAACTGACAGCATATCAGGGAATCCTACACCGATTCTAAATGTATCATTGAATCGATATTCATACCCAATACCCACCATAGGGACGATGATTGCCATCGTAAGAAATTCCCAGTACAAAGCTCCTCCTTTCTGAGGAAGACCGTCACCAAAATAATGTCTCCACGTGTACCCAAGCGCCCAGTTGATGCCGGTTAGTTTTTCGGTGAATACCTTTCCATTTCGTATTACATTATGTTCCGTACCATAAATCGGAGTTGATACGCCAAGCCCAATGGAATGGGTGTTTGCTGCTACCAAATCCACACCTGTAGGTATCATGCTCGTTTGAGGAATATTCACATTGACAACGACACTCTGTGTCTGTTGATTCGCAGGAACTTCATCTGCAGCGATTACGCTGAAGCTGACAATCAATATAATAGCTACTACAAAAACTTTCAGCCGATGTGATCTCATATTACATCCTCCTATAAGATTCTTATTAACCTTTAACTGACTTCGAAGTTTTATCTACAATGACTTTATTATCTAAATATCAGAATGACTTTGGTCTATTGAATTGTCAATATATAAAACCCATTAATAGAAAAATCATGAGATCTATTTTTTTAGTTATTCAAATGCTAGATGTTCCGAGAATCTTTTATCTTGTTGGTGTAGGGTGGGAATACCCACACACAAAAGGCTGCGGACAAAATCTCGGACTAAATCTGTTTCCCGACTTCCGCAGTCACCACTAAGGGAAAATACCTGAAACTATTTGTTTTACAGGCAGATGTTGAGATGGTAATCCCACATATTAATGTTATCGTGTAAACTTATTCAGGATTTTTTTTGTAGCGGCATACAAATTGCAGAGTTCAGCCTGGGGAAGCATCTTCCGGGAAGACCGATTCATATCGTTTTGAAGATCGAGCCGATTTCTTGTGTTTAACCGAACGTCTGCCAGATTGAGTGATTTATCACTTGAGAGCCACCTGGTAAGTAATTTACAGTGGTTGAGCCACCTCGAACTCAAACTTCGTAGGAATATCTTACCCTCTTCCCAAAGTACCGGAGATTATCGAAAGTGAATCCTCGATATTTGAAAACCTAGAAGCGAGACGAACAGCTCCACGATATCTTTACCTGAGTGACGGTAACACCTCCAGCATCTTCAGCATACCATTACATTGCACAATACCCCATACGGATTCAATCATAAGCAGGAGCGTCAACAATTCGTATGGGAAACACTCCGATGAACATACGCTTAGCAGGTCCAGTGGTGTTTTAAAGTAAAAGAAACCTGTCAGACGAAATAAACCACACTTATCAGTTCCCTGAGCTTCTAAAAACAGCATCTAAAATCTTTGACATGGTATGTTAAAGTGGCTCTCAAGCGATACATCACACACCTGTCTGGTGGCTTCAAACGATAACATACTCAGTTGTCTCATGGGAGAATAATTCTTGAGCGATTGTGTCAGTATTCATACGGGATATATAAGATTCCAAAATATTGGAAACTCATATCCAAAAGTTTCTAAATAAATGAAAACTATTTGACTTGTGCTCTATTTATGGGTATCATGCAAGTATGAATGATATGCTACGTCTTATTATCGCTCAGCAACAGAAGAATCTGAGAAGTCAATTTCCCATTATTTACAGGGATACAAAGATACTTCCGGTGCCACGGAAGGCGACGGTGATCATAGGAATCAGGCGCAGCGGGAAATCTACCTGGCAGCATGAAAAGATGGAGTCTCTTCTTGATGAAGGAGTTGATGCAGAGAACATCTGTTATATTGACTTCTCTGATGATCGCCTTGATTTCCTTAGGCTTGACGGATCGGATCCTGCAGTGATTACGGATACCTTCTATGGGATGTATCCCCAGAAACACAAAGAACGGGTCTATTTCTTCTTCGACGAATTGCAGTACGTGAACCGGTGGGCACAGTTCGTCAACAGGATACAGACGACACAGTTCTGCGAGGTGTATATTACCGGTTCTTCAGCCAAACTTCTTTCAAAGGAGATCGCAACAGAGCTGGGGGGAAGGACGTTTGCTTGGGAGATGTTTCCGTTTTCATTCAAAGAATTCCTGCGGGCGAATGGGAAACCTCAAGCAATCACGGATATCGCGAGTAGGGATGCCGTCATTGGTGCCTTTGATTCTTACGTTGAACTGGGAGGCATGCCCGAGCGGTTGGTTCTTCCGAAGAGTTCTATGGCACCGATCTATTTTCAAAACCTGGTGAACGATGTGATTAGCCGTGATGTCCTGCTCAGATACAATATTCAACATCCTGTCCAACTGAAAAGGCTCGTACATCTCTTGATGAACAGTTATTCCCGACTCATCACGGTTAACAAGCTGAAACAACGGCTTGCGGGGGAGCGGAACAGACTTTCACCTGAACTCATCAGCGACTATATCGAAAAGCTTATGGACTGTTACTTGATCTTTACTGTTCCCATACGTTCGTACAACACGGCGGTCCGATCTGTCAATCCAAAGAAAGTGTACTGTGTCGATCATGCATTGGTCCAAGCCTTTTCACGTTCCACTTCGGAGAACAACGGGTTTGTATTGGAGAACATGATATTCATGGCACTCAGACGTGTCACACAGCAAATCTTCTACTACAAGACGAACCAAGGTGATGAGATCGATTTTGCGGTTGGTCCCGACTCTGATATCCAACTCATACAGGTTAGCTGGAGCCTGGGCAAGGATGAGCGGACAAGGAAGCGGGAGTTTTCACCGCTTCTTGATGGGATGGAAGAGTTGGGGCTTCAAGAGTCATGGATCGTTACCGCGTATGAGGAAGAAAAGTATACAGACGAGAATACAGGAAGGGTTATCCATATCGTTCCCGCCTATTCGTGGTTGGTACAAAGATAGGTATTTTTCAACTGGCAGGCATTTTCACCAGTACCTTGTGGTACAAATGATAGATGCAGTTTTGGCTGTAGTCTAGCTGGGACGCAATCGGGTCCCAAGAAAGGTAGGTGAGGTAGCATCGCCAGCGTTTCGAATTTCATCCTAATGAATACACAACACGACTTTTACGGGAAGTCGAACAATCCTAACATCAACATAAGCTCACATTGCTTATTGATCATTCTATAAAGAAAACCCATTAACCGTATTGCATGTAATAAAGGCATTTTTATTTTTTAGCACCAAATACAAAAGTGACGCAAATAACAGTCAAAATCCACTTGACCTTTTTAAGGGGTCATATTTTTACTGTTATCATGCTGAAAATCAGCATCATAAAAGATCAAGTAGAAGGGTAAGTACGCCTCCCGCAAGTCATTCGGTCACGCGCAGCTCTGTCTCAGCTGCGATAATATGGTTGATACTATCCACGCTAACAGTGATTGCCACCTTATTGGGATTGTAGATATCGATTGGTAGGTGCTGGATGGTCTCCAGGTATACACTTCCATTGATGGCGAATATGTTGGGTGACTCTATCAGCACCGGGTAATGGACCACCAGGTTGACGACCCCAGCAGCGGGTTGGGAAGAGTTCTTGCGTAACTGCCCGGTGAAATTGTAGGAAGTGACCAGCTTCACTATCTCGGTCATATCCTCGCGGTACAGCGTAGCCTCATAGGTGCGCCACTCCAAATCTCCCTCGGAATATGTGAGCATGATTCGCTTGGCTTCCGGATAGACCGTAGCCGACTTGACCCGAACTATCGTGTCAGGCTTGTTGCCTTCGCTGGCGACCACCTGCTTGTAGAGCTCTTCGGCCTGTACGTAATAGATACGATCATCCTCCATCACACCCGGCCAGCATGAGCACGAGTGCAACCATGGCCGGTAGCAATGCGATTCTTCTCATCGAAGCCCCCTTTACTAGAAGGTTCGCTAACGTAAGTTTTCGGCAGGCTCTATTTTATTCTTATGCCAGATCTACTATGTGTTAAAGTAAAAACAAAGCCTAGAAACAAATGTGAACAAATAATTAAAGCCGCCCTTCATCATACCTCAAAACATTGCTATCAACAATCAAAAGCTCTTTTAAACTCCTTCACATAGATTATTATTGCGGAGAAAATGTATAATGATGATTCGTAAGTGGAATTGGGATCAGCACGAATAACTCGAACAGCCCTTTCAAGTCAATCAACCATTCACTCAAGGCACTCTCACAAAAGCCAACGTCTTGTGGTACAAGTGGTAGATGTAGTCCTGACTGTAGTTTAGTTGAGACGCGATATGGTCCATTGGTATTCCCAACACAATCCAAGTGTAGTGGGATCAAGGGACCATCAATAGGTAAGGATTTTTATTATTAAAATGTTGAACTCTTACCTAGGGGAAAAGGCTAAACTAAAATATTTTATAGAGTTGTTCTTTCCCGCCAATCTGCATTCGGTAATCCAGAAATCAGTTTAGTCACATTTGCCGCATCCATGACCACCTTCGTAGGATCAGCACTATCTGGAATGAAGGCTATAGGCTCACCACTACTATCAGACAAGCTCTCCGATGCAAAGTCTTTCAATAAGAAGCCATCAGAAGCTTCGTTGGGCTCTACCATCAAGTAGATATCTGTTGTTTGCGAGGTTCCGTTGAAATTCCGATACCCCACCAAAGGATTTCCTACTGCACCATCTGTTGCAAACAAGTCATCTTTCGCAGCGATTATTGCGGATCTTCTGGCGGTAAAAATATCAGCCAACGGAACACCAAACTCATTCACCAGTGATCCTGAGCTATCTCTGTTGATTTCGATTCCAGTAATCGGGAAATCGTCGTTCGCCAGAAATTCAAATGAGGTAGCCGCGAACCCGACGATCCAATCGCTGGTCTCACCAGGACCGCTATACAGCTCCCCTGCCTCAATCAACTGGACTTCCAAATATTCCGGGCTCTGCTTCAAATATGCAAGGGTTTTGAAACTGGCGATGAATGAATTGTCGGATCCGATCCGGGTGAACGGAATCTCGTGGATTACATACAGATGCCCGTCTGAGCCCCAGCCAATTGTGTCGGCGGGGTCAGAAATCAATAGTTCGGAGTAGTAGCTGAATCTGGAATCGTCGATATCATAGAGAATCTCGATTAACCCAGTCTCGATTTCTGTTCCATTCTCATCGTCCTCCAGAATGCTCCCGGACATCTTGATGTAGCCTTCCTCCGTCAACGACGTTTCCAGCGTCACGGAATTATCGAACAGATCGACTTCCAAAGAATCCCCAACGACGAATGTATCGGAGGTCTCCTCGAATCTGGCGATCGGCGGTACAAAAATTGTATAGTAAAAATCAATCACACTCATTTCGGAAGGGATAAGGGAGCGGGTCATCGGAACGATGATACTAGGTGAAGAGAACACCGGAATTCTATCGATACTTATCGGACCATCATCCACCTCATTGCTTGTCAAACCATCATCCAACTCATTCGGACATGAAATGAAGAGGAAAGAAGCGGCAATGATTGCTACCAACATTATGACAATACTGATTGATCTGGCTTTCATACGGAGCACCCCTCTCGGAATTCTTTTGTCATGCTTTACTGACAATACACTATATTTTTTTAAACCTCGAATTATCATCCAAGTCAATAAATATATTTCAGTTAAAGATTTATATAATACATTTATAATGCATTTTAAAACCTTTACATTTCAATTATCTGTTCTGCACCGTCAGATCATGCCACACGACTGCTGCCGTCGACCTCGCATAAATATGTGTATCCAAAAATATTGCAGCTAGCAACTGTCGAACGCCAGACACAGAGATGCACCTACAAGAAGTTGGAATGGTGTAACAACAAAAAAACTGGGTAATAGTTCACTTGACCTTTTGCTTTTTACTCAAGTAAGAGGTGTCATATTTTTACTGTTCATACCTGATTGGATCTTCATTAAAAAAGGTCAAGTAAAAGGTCAAGTAAACCCTATATTTCTATATATTTCAGCATATTGATAGATACCAATATACACCTTACCATTTCATTATAGTGTAATACTATATAGCTAAGTTTAGTAATAACTGGTTGGTTGAATTTACCTTAACATAGTAGGAGTAGTTGGTTCAAACCCAATCGATCCCAGAGGGCAACTGATTTGTATAAAACGAATTGGTTGCCCTTTTTTTATCTGGATAGAGTGAGGGACTTACAGTACCTCAATTAACCATCATGATTCTGGAAAGAAGACGGAGCTGATGGAGGACCCTGTATAGTTTTGTTTATACAATAATCGTATCATCCAATAATTCTGCTTCTTAAGTACTGAGCCAATGCTTTATCAGTGCAATAGATATAGCAACCTTTCATACCTCGGCTCATCAGGGTTCTATAGGTATTACGGATAATGATGTCTATATCTTTCTCTGCCTGGATATCACCTTTTTTCGCTTTTCCAATTAGCCCATGTAGAGATTTGTCAGACTTTGCACGCTTGGTGAAATCAGTGGTGACTTCTCCGTTTTCATAACGCAGGTCATCGCCGATAATCACACCGACATAGCTGAATTCCAAACCTTGGGTGGTATGAATACATCCTACCTGTCGGATGGAACTTTTGGATATGGCAAAGGTCTGGTCACTGCTGAGGTTCCATCGCATTGAAAAATCACCGATGATAATATCATCATCTGTGTTCGATCGATGTTTTGAAATCCATTCCCAGCAGTATCCGGCAACTAAGCGAGCTTTATTATCAATGTTATTTTTCTCTTCTATAAGCATTTTTAATTCAACAGGATCATCAAGAACACGGAAATCGTAATCAGAATCCTCTAATGTCAGGTTGGCAGTTTCTCTCTGAATCCCCAGAACACCATCCAGCCATGAGAGGTATCCGTCAGAGCCGTTGCAACGGAATTGGGAAACGAGTTCTCCCTCTTGGACCTCTGCACCATATTGGTCAGCCCAATAGAGGATTTTCTCCCTATCTCCGTAATCCTTAGCGGTTACGCGCTGGTCTTCATCGATGAAAAAGACACTGCATACGGTAGCATTAAAAATTTCTTTGATTTGGTCGTCACCCGTTATTCTTGGGCCGAGTTGGGATCTTCTATTTAAACGATGGGCCTCATCGACTATCAGTGTTCCAAAATCATTGGATTCAGAATCAATGAAAGCAGAAGAGCTCTTAAACAAGGCGGATATGTTTTTCTTTTTGAAGTCACCTTCTTTCAGTCGTTGTTCGAATACATTACGAGGGGCGCTGTTCTTCGTTACATAGGCACAGACTTGGCCTTCATTGCTTAATTTAACCAATACATTTATCGCTACTACGGTTTTCCCAGTACCCGGGCCCCCTTTAACCAGAAACACACGTTTTTTACCATCAGAGAAGGACATGCGAGAAAAAGAAAGTATCTGTTCATAGACTATCTTTTGTTCATCGATAAGCACAAATTCCCGTTTACCTTTCAGCATTGCATCCAAAGAGTCCTGCAAGCTCTTCGATGGCCTTATTTTCCCGTTCTCTATATGGTAGAGCGTTTGTTTGGAATCTCCCTTACGGATGTATTTCTTGATGAAGGAACAAAGGCGGTCTGCGTCAGAGCGGCAGAACAAGGGCGATTCCTCAAGAACCTCTTTGAAATATGGCATGAGCAACGGATCGTCTTTATCTTTTTTGTAGTAGTTGTGTAGGTATGCACAGCTTTGCAGGACAATCGGGATTTCTTCGATACTGGAGTTATAATCGGAAATAAAACTACGATAAGACCATGCTTGATAGGATGGATGCACTGCTTTGTGCTTTCCTCCGCCAAGATAGGTCCTCACATGTTTTATTTCAGTCTCCGGATCGACCAACAATAATTGATCGACAGAGATGAGAGGAAACACCTCACTCCATTGTTTCAATTCGATAATAACTGCACTATGACGATTCTTCCCATCAAAACCGCTGAGAATGAAATCGACGCGTTTTGAAGTATTGGGAATAGCAAATTCGATCGCTACTCCCGCGTCATGGGGAATTTCAGGATCGAGTAGAATGTTCTGCATATGGGTAAGTGAATTAATCCATGATTGTCTTTCACTACTGCCCACTCGTTTGTGCAACTTTGAAGCCATTAAATCTTCTATCTTGCGATCGATAGTATTTGTATGGACATCATGGATAAATTGTTGCTTATCTCCAGTATATACGAGCATCAAGACCCCTTATTCGGTATCTGAGAATTCAGTGTATTTTTTTGCATTCCCATATGCTTTGCTTACAGCATATCTTTCACTATTCTTCTTGAGTTTGTTTTTGATGATTGAAGGGATGTCAGCATTGATAGCGTCTGCAAATAGCACGCTGTATATCAGGATATCGGCAAGCTCATCTTCCATCTGAACCTGCTTGTTCTTCATCTTTACATCACAGCCTGACCATTGGAAACATTCGAGAAGCTCAGCTGCTTCTAAGCTCAATGATATTGCTAAGTCCTTGGGGGTATGGAATTGTTTCCAGTCTCTTGCATCACGAAAAGCAAGAATATCATAAACGGGAAGGGTGCATTCTGATACCATCGGATTTACTCCTTCTGTAAGATACTGGTGATTGACACCGAATAATGTGCAGATCTGCCTAATCAGGAGATCTGAAGGACATTCAATACTTATTAGGAAATTCTCCTCCGAAAGACCGAGTTTCCCAGCTATTTCCGAAGTCGATAATTGTAACTGCTTTTGAATATTAAGAATTCGATTATGGATTGTACTCATACGGTTTTCTCTCTTTCAAGGTATACTATATCACTTCCATTTTTGAACATAAAGGTATGTTTTCAAATCATATGTAAGACATTATTTGTTATTGATAGAACTGAGAAACCGAACGTGTAGAATAATCGTTTATGATTTGCATTTCCATTTTCAAGTGAGATAACGAACAACTCATCATAAATGTCTTCAAAGTGACTGGGCTCGCCAATGATCGGTTTTAAAGATTCTCTTTCGATTAATTGTCTCGGTAGGTTTTCCCCATTCTATGAGAGATAACCATACAGAAGAAAGACGATATTGTTTGGCATCTCAACAGTATGAAATATTCATAGGAGAAATAATTATACTGTTTTAAGAGTTGTAGAAGAATATAAATACTTTTGCCATATGATATTGAAAATATTAAGCTATGTGGCTGAAAAAAATATTATTAAAAAATTTAAAAAAATTTTGATTTTGTATTGACAAAGGTAGCGAATGGTAATAAATAGAACGGTGTTCAATAATTTAACAATGTTCTGTAAGAGGATTTTATGACCATAGGCAACATAAATGAGAGAAATAATCTGATACTCGATAAACAATGGATCTCTACCAGTGGCTCGCGTGCCGGAACAAAGTTGTTTGAGGAAGTCTCGAGACTCAGATGTATCAATAAGATCGGTGACATTACTCCAGTCATGACACAATATTCTTGCGACAGGCAGCATGCATCAAAATATAGGGAGCCCCTGGGATCAATCTGTTCCACTAAACAGGTGGCAGAAACCTTTACCTTAATTATTGCGATGGAAGAATAGAAAAATGTTTTAGTCCGTAATCAAATACATAAAAATAAATACCTTAAGTATAAACAATAAAAAATAATCGTCACCACAACAGCCTAATGATACTTCAAGGACAATCAGAGTACTGAATTAAGCGTAGCCTCTTTTTGGATAAACCAAACCACAGGAATTAAACGCAATCATTTTTTCATCTCGTCTGGGTGACAGACAGATGTTCAATGGAAAAGGAGAAAAAACATTGTATACGTTAGAATTTGATCATATACGGTTTTGTGAACGAATAGTAGATGGATCCCAATTGGCCTCTTTCAGCGTTATTGAAGGAATCGATTACGATTATCTTAGGTATAAGATACTGAAATCACGCCAAAAGCCATCCCTGTTGCACCGTCTCCGCACACGAATGAAAGACTATTTCATACAATTATATGTCACGACATTCAGACCAACTACTATCCAGAAGACGAATAATGGGGAGCATATCATGTAGGCGGCAACATTAGTAAATAGAAGAATTTGATTCGCTTCGGCTTCATACGAGTCATCAGGTCTTTCGGTGCTTTTGGTATGGCTCCTGTATCCGAAGATTAAACAGTGCGAATCGTGGAAAAGGTTTGAAGAACACCATTAAAAATACTTAATCAGTTTTTCAAAAAGAGTTAAACGATGAATATTCATCACAATTTTAAGTAAACATAGGAAATGATATGAAGATCGTAGGAAAAATTTTTATTTGTCTGGCTCTCATGATTTTGGTGCTCTCCGACATCGGAGCTGCAGTGACATGGGAACCGTACCTCGGATTAAGCAAAGGAAAAGCAAAAATCGAAGAGGAAAAAGTTTCATTTTATGAATTCTCCTTTGGAACAGATCTTGGCTCAAGGGGAGCAATTGAACTATTTATCATCGCCCAACCGATTTCTGAGAATTTTCTCAATTCATTTGGCACGCATGACTCAGAGACAGTAGGCACATCAGTATTTATGGCCGGAATAACAACTAGTCTCTCACTATTCAAAGATGCTTTCTTTAATCCGATGATACAAGCGGGTTTCGGGAAGATGGTGATCACCAGTTTTGAATCATCAGATAATCAACCAAGTTTCTATTGGTATTTTTATAGCAGCGTTGCGACAGGGTTTGAAGTTAACTTCGGAGATTCATTCAAGATATATCTTTTTTCTGGTTTCAGATTTGCTCTACATGATCAGGTGATGAATCTTGAAAAGAACGCACTCTCGTCGAAGTTCAGTACCATAGGTTTTACGGTACGATTAGACTAATTTCTAAGGCCAGTTATCATCCATAAATCTGGCCTATGTTCTTGGTATCTCAAAGGTATAAGAAAATACTAAATAATCGGATGGAACCGGAAATAAGTTTGGAGATCTATATGAAGTCGTTGAACGTTGAGAGGGAAGGGTTCATGAAAACAGGTGAAAGGATAAAAATCATCTTAATAATAGTATTTTGTGTATTACTTGATGTCTTTTTACATATGTTGACCGCCCCCTATGGTACTATCCCCGACAATCCTGCCTTAAGCGTTATATCACAAATGATCGGGGTAGAAGCCACAGCTTCCTTTTGGGCATTATTAGCTTTTTCAGTAGTCGCGTTTGTCTATTGGCGTATCAGGGACGATATCCCTGGGAAAAATGTGGGGAAGGGCATGCGTTATGGCACTGTGGTTGCATCGCTTTGGTTCTTGGGAATGCTCGAGGGAGTATCCCTGTTTGGCAATCCCATCATCAAAGAGGTTATTGTCGGTCTTAGTGATGCGATACCTGTCTTTCTCATGTGTTTGTTATTAAGTCTGGTGAGTACTGCAAAAGATTCGGTACATTATCAGGCAACATTATTCCCTCGTCAGACGTGTAAGGTAATATCTTTGTTCGCAGTACAATTTTTAGCAGGAAGATACATCGCATATTCCACAGGTGCGATTAAATCGGGAATTCATGATATGCCTTTAGAAACATTCGCATGGACTTTACTGGTGGGAATTGCAATCGGATCATCCTTCGTTTTATTGGGTAACTATCGACATGCGAAATCAATGATACATAGGGCAGGGAGATTTTCGTTTTTGATATTTGGCATGAATTGGGCTGTTTTTCTTGTTTTCATGCCCATATTATTTTCTGGTTATACCACTGACGTCTTCATCCGAATTGTATTAGATACCACCTTGGTGATGATCGCTTCATGTTGGACTAACAATAACGTTAAAAAATAATGTCGTAGGGAAAGCTTGCGTTGGTGAAGTTCGGCCTCTGTGAGAGGGGCACATACCATTATCAACAACGAGATCCTTCGACAGTCATGGTAAGATTTCAACATTTCTCTTGAAGCTGGAAATATGTGGGGAATCTCAGGATTTCAGTAGATTTTGACAATCCGATGAAGATCATAGCATACAGAACATTTGCGACTATTTTGTTATCTCAAGTGTTTCGAAGAAGCATTGGAATCAAAAGCATACCATAGGTTCACATGCATAATTTCAGTAATATGCCGATGGTAGGCGGAGGCTGTCTGTTAACTATATGATTGACTTGAAAATTGCGAGCCGTAATGAAATCAGATATGAAAAATGGTGATCTAATCATGGGGATGATGGTACCTGAAGTGGTTGAAAACTATCCAGGGTTTGGATCATCTAGTGAAGAGAACGACACGTTGGTTAAGTGGGGAGTATGAAGCTCTTGGCCAGAGGCCCCTGATAAGCAAAGCTCTTTGTGTTGGCTTCTTGACTCTTAACAAAAATATTTCTTGTGTGATGGTAATCTGAACTCTCAAATACTAATGAAAAGATATCAATTATTTTATATGTAACATATTATATATATTCAGAATAGTATTATTCCTTTATTTTTCACTCATGTTTAGCCATTCTGACTACCATTTCATCGGAAAAGTAATCGATTATTTTCTTCCTTTGTGCTTCTTCTAGGTTAGACTCAGCGATTAACTTTAGCGTCACCCCCATGGTTGCGGCCGCTATCGATTGAGCGGTTAATTCAACCATTTCCTCCTCCCATTCCTCTTGCGGGTGCATATCCATGATACATTTTTTTATCATATGGATCGCCTTTCTTTTTTCCGAAGCTCCTTTAAAAAGGAATGAAGTGTGTTTTGTCACATTTGGGGAACTATCTGAGTGAACAATCACAAACTCTTCAGGTATTTTTAGTGCTTCTTCAATATAAGTACGGGTCATGACACGTAGTCTTTCTTCTGGATCGTCCGTAATCATCTTTGACGAAGCGAGCGAGGTCGTCAATTTCAGATAACCACTTTGCAACAACTGCTCTAATATTTCTTCTTTGTTAGCGAAGTAATGATAGATTATTGATGGCGTATACTCAATTTTGTGGGCAATTTTCCTAATCGAGATACTCCCGAATCCTTCTTGATTAGAAATTTCTCTTGCAGCAGCCAGGATATCATCCTTCATTTTCTGGGCATCGCGTTCTCTTCTGGTAAGTGTCGACATGGTTGCTCCTGATTGAACGGTGTTAATATATTAAACACTGTTTTTGTATTATTTTCAATATTAAGCTAAACGCTTGTGCTGTTCTTTGGGCCTATGCGTAGTATTGATAATTTCACACCCGGCATCGATTATGTATCTCATCTCTGGTACAGTGTCTCACTTCATACTCGTGATGGTTGATAATCATATTGGAATACCGACCGGACACGCTTAGCCCAAAATTAATGATGTTCACGTAGTACTGTCTACAGAAACTAGAAAAAACAAGTCACAGCCATTCGGTTATGTGTTGTTGATCTTGGCTTCTCGAGGTATTATTTATTACGGATTAAAAACTCTATCCTTTCGAAAACCGATCGAGAAGAAGGCTTGGTATGAAAAGTGTGCCCGTTGTTTTAGCTCTTCTCTTAATGGTCGTGACAAGCCCGTTATTCTTTTTAGTTACCTCCTGTT
>JAAYIV010000050.1 GCA_012523305.1 Spirochaetales bacterium | reverse complement strand
TCGTCCATACTGTAAGGAGTACTATGAACGCCAACACTTTTGGACATTCGTTGTCCATTACTACATTCGGTGAATCTCACGGCCAAGCTATCGGAGTGGTCATCGATGGACTGGAAAGCGGATTTACCATAGATACCGAGCATCTGAAAGAACAAATGGACCGACGCCGCCCAGGGAAAAATCCACTGGGAACGAGTCGTGATGAAAGCGACGAAGTAACCATCCTATCAGGAGTCTTCGAGGGGAAGACCACCGGTGCTCCATTGGCAATCATAATTGAGAACAAACACCATCGTTCTGAAGATTACTCTCAGATAAGCAGGCTGTTCCGTCCGGGACATGCCGATTATACTTGGCATAAAAAATTCGGTATCCGTGATTGGCGAGGTGGCGGCCGTTCAAGTGGCCGTGAAACCGCAGCCAGAGTCGCTGCCGGAGCAATCGCTATGCAAATTCTTAATGCAAAAGGCATTGAGATCATCGCTTATTGTATTCAGATTGGCAATATAATAGCTACTAAACGAGATTTGCACGTGATTAGGTTGCATCCCGCGCAAGCTCCGGATGAAGAAGCTGCGATAAAGATGGAAATTGAAATCAATGAGGCGAAAAAGGCCTGTGACAGTATAGGTGGCATCGTGGAATGCTTGGTGACCGGAGTTCCGGCCGGATTGGGAGAGCCCGTTTTTGACAAGTTGGAAGCCTTGTTGGCTCATGCGATTCTTTCGATTGGGGCGACTAAAGGTATTGAGTTCGGGGAAGGGTTTAAAGCAGCCTCTATGCGAGGGTCACAACACAATGATCAAATGGACGACTCGGGGTTCCTGAGCAATCATGCCGGAGGAATCAACGGAGGAATCAGTAACGGTCAACCAATTCTATTCAGGACAGCGGTGAAACCCACCGCCTCGATTTCACTACCCCAGAAGACATTGGATATTTCTGGAAATATCCGTGACATTGTCGTAGAGGGACGCCATGACCCCTGTATATGCCCGCGGATCGTTCCGGTAGTAGAGGCCATGACCGCGCTGACAATCCTTGACACATGGTATAGATGGTACGGACGCAATGGAGCATAGACCCTTAATCGTACAGAGTGATCTCACATTATTGCTCGATGTGCATTCTCCGGCTGCAGAGCAGGCTCGTAATGATTTGATAGCATTTGCTGAACTGGTTAAATCTCCGGAGCATATGCACACGTTTGCCATATCTGCAATTTCATTATGGAATGCGGCGACTGCTGGAATCAATGCGGATTGTATCGTCGAGAGATTGACCGAATGGTCACGTTTTCCGATTCCTGATAATGTGCTTTTCTTCATCCGCGAAACATCCGGTCGGTTTGGTACTGTGAAACTTCATGCGATCGAAGGCGACTGTGACCACTATCTGTTAACGATATCCAAAGAACGGGCGTTGCGAGAGATCCTTGCTCGAAAACAAATTTCCTCCATGCTCACCCATACGGACAACGGATTCACTGTCCAAGCATTGAACCGTGGCGAACTGAAGCTCCAACTGATCAAGATCGGCTATCCAGTTGATGATCGCATCCCGCTTGAACGTGGCGAACACGTACCGATGGCATTTCGTGACCGATCGAAACGGGGCGATCAATTCGTTCTCAGGGAGTATCAACGCTCAGCGGCTGACTCCGTTTTGGGAGATCAAAGCCCCGGTTCGGGATACGGAGTAATCGTATTACCATGCGGATCGGGTAAAACCGTAGTCGGCATGAATATCATGACACGGTTAGCGACGAGAACATTGATCTTAACCACTAATGTGGCAGCCGTACATCAATGGATGAGCGAACTTGAAGATAAACTCGATCTTGATCCATCACAAATAGGAGAATATTCGGGGGGCCGAAAAGAAATCAAACCGGTGACTGTTTGTACGTACCAGGTCCTCACTTGGAGACCTTCAAAAGATGAAGAGTTTCCGCATATGAGAATGCTGAGGGAAGGAAAATGGGGTCTCATCATCTATGATGAAGTTCATATGCTGCCTGCTCCGGTATTCAAGGTGACGGCGGAATTGCAAGCGATTCATCGGGTTGGACTTACAGCAACATTAATTCGGGAAGATCATAGGGAAGATGAAGTGTTTTCCCTGGTCGGACCGAAACGGTTTGATATCCCGTGGAGTGAGTTGGAAAATCAAGGATGGATAGCAGAAGCCCAATGTGTGGAAATTAGGGTTACCCTTCCACGATCATTGGAAATACCGTATGCATTGGGAAGTAAAAGGGAGAAATATAGGATCGCTTCGGAAAATCCGGATAAAATTCCGATCGTGAAGCAGTTGATCGAACATCATGCCGGCGAATTCATTTTGATCATCGGGCAATACTTGGATCAGCTTCAGGAAATCGCCAAAGAAATCGGGGCTCCTATAATAACCGGATCGACAAACAATGCCAGACGTGATGAATTATACGCTGCATTCAGAGCAAAGAAAGAACATATCCTGGTAGTGAGTAAAGTTGCAAATTTTGCAATTGACCTACCTGATGCTTCGGTAGCGATTCAGGTCTCCGGAACCTTTGGCTCACGTCAGGAAGAAGCCCAACGTCTCGGGCGCATATTACGTCCGAAGGAGACCGGATCGACGTTCTATACCTTGGTAACCCGATATTCTTCAGAGGAAGAGTTTACCGCAAACAGACAGAAATTTTTGGCTGAACAGGGGTATGCATATAGAGTGGAGGTATGGGAATGAGTAAAAGTGAACGTGACACACTGTGGGAGCGATCACTCGGAACACTGCCAGATACTGTGTTTTTAAATCTTATGCGCAATTATCTCGGTCAGATTTCAACACCTTTTCACAAACCGCAACTCATCGCCCGTCTGACAACTTTATTTTCAAACACACAGTTTCTTGATCGTCTTTTCGCATGCATTACCGAATGGGACGCTAGAATTCTCACCGCCGCTTGGTTATATGGAGAAGTTACACAAGACGAATTGTGTGCTTTATTCGTTGAAGATATCCCGTATATCGATATCCAACAGAATGTGGTGAACCTGGAAGAACGTCTTTTACTCATACCTTCATGCAACCAACCCGAACAGAGAAAGACAATAATCACCAATCCATTGTTGACAGATAGACTCATGGCAGAAAACGTACTATCACTGCCTTTGCTTCTTGGATCAAGCACCACATCGACCGGTTCGGTAAAATTCACAGCGACGCTCGATCATCGCTTGCTCAGAGCTTTGTTCAGCCTTCACATCCATGAAATAGTCCCTTCGGCTGACAAAGGCCAGCGTTACTTACGCAATCCTGCGATCCTGTCGATCTTCACCGCAAGGCCATCGGAACTGATAGCGTTATACTTACCGATGCTTGAACGAATACTGATTCGCCTTGATGTTGTCAAAGAAACCGGTAAGGAAACAGTCTTGAACATCTATCGAAGCAAAGAACTCTTTGCTTTGGAACCGTACGAATTACAGCAATTATTATTCAGAGAATTCTCAAAAGAACTGTTGATATTCTCCCATCTGAACGAAAGCAAGACGGGGTTTTCTGATTTTATCGGCTATTTCAAAACGCTCATGGAAGCATTCGATACGGTAGATGCGTCGGCATTGAGAAAAATCCTTCATATCAGCGCGGCAAAAGGTTCTTTTCAGATCCAAAGATATCGGGAGTTGGTACAGCTTTTGATAGATATGGGCATCATCTCTCAGCCATTTGGCACGGGGCCCTATTATTCGATCAATAAAAGTCTTAGACGATACGATGCAGATTCTGCCAATCACAACGGGCGATTCACATTTACCATCGATAGCGATTTCACGGTGACAGTATCCGGCGAACCGAGGACAAAAGACGGATCGGATATACTTCACCTGATTTGCAAGGTGGAAAAACTTGATACGATATGCAATTATCGTCTTACGCGTGAATCGTACCGCCATGCCATCGATAACGGATGCGATCTCAATACCGTGATCGCATATCTAGAGGAGATGACTGGCAAGAGGTTGCCACAGCACCTGAGATCCGCATTGGAACACTGGAATGAAGAATCTGATTCAATTCGAATCTACGACGGGATAGCGGTCGCCGCGGATGAACGGATCGGACGATTAATCGAAGCCATCCCCGCTCTCGAGCGTCATAGAATCGCTACGATCTGTCCCGGGTGCTTTCTTTTTTCAAGGAAAAACGAACACATATGGCGTCAGATATTATCAGATGCCTCATCGGTATTGCTCCCTCAAAGTGTCACTGAGGAAGCAATCAATCATAGCAATCTTCCCGTACTGCCACTTGATGTTGACATGATGGACGATAAGGATGCCACGCACTCAATGATGGAAACACTGATGGGACGATTCGTAACGAAATCCACAGGAGATCTTGATTTCGTCGACGAATTGAAAAAGAAAATCAATCTGATGCACGCTAATAAATATGATCAGGAAGAAATGCTTGCTCGCTTGGATAAACGCCTTATATTGACATCTGCTCAAATTGCTCCTCCAGGAATGCGTAGCGGACCACAAAGTGCCAGCGGATTTGATTTCCAAGGTAAACTGAATCTTATTAAAGCTACAGTTGCATCACCCAACGAAATGCTTGAATTACACGTTGTCACTGAAGAGGGAGATGTCAAGAAATTACTTGTCGAAGCGAAAGAATTGATCGGGGGCAACAGAGATTATACCTTAAGGGTAAGCGTGCTTCCCGAGCGAGAAGAAAAAATCATTTCCGCTGATAAGATTTTCTTGGTACGGCGCTTACGGAGATCGGTATTCTTCCAATAACTTTCATTTGAATGTTTCGACACGTTTTGGATAATGATACCCTGTGAAAGCCTCAAATTGCAGTTTACCTTGACGTATAAGCATATCCATCCCAAGCTGCAAGCGGCATCCGGCAGCACTTGCACGAGTCAAGAATCGGGTATATGGAGGTTTGTAGACCAATTCATAAGCGATTTCTTTTCCGGTAAAATGGAAATCGGGAATCGGGTCCCCGTCAGAATCAGGCACCATCCCGACAGTCGTGGTTTGCACGATAAGATCGACTCCTTCAAATAATCGCGCATTCTCCAAAGAATCATATGCGCTCATCGTCTCCAATGCCAATTTGCGCGCTCTTTCGACATTCCGATTGATAATGGTGACTTTACAGCCGTGATTTCTCAAAGCCCATACCACAGATCTGGCGGCTCCGCCCGCTCCGATCACCAAAGCTGTCTGGATGTTCTTGGCATCGATTTCCGGAAGGAGCGGCTCAATGAATCCGTAATAATCGGTATTTGTTCCCGACCAGAAATTCTTAGTTCGTACGACCGTATTGCAGCTCCCTATCTGTTTGACTTCTCTGGTGGTCTTTCCAAGATACGGTAAAACGGCTTGTTTGTGAGGAACGGTTACTGAAAAACCCGATATTTGCAATGTCTCGGCCAACACAAAAAAGGATCTGACCGAATCGACCAGGAATGGTACGTACACCGCATTGAAATTTATCTGTTGGAATCCAGGATTGTGGATGTGGGGGGAAGAACTGTGGAGCACGGGATTGCCGATAACACCATAGATACGAGTACGAGCATCAACCTTATCCGCTTTGTACAATTCTTTCATCGTCCTGGCATCGATTTGTCCGGGAGCGATGGCTTGTTCACTGCAATAGGTGAACATAGAGCCCATCCGTTTATAGAGAATCCTGGTAGGAACACCCATATCACCCATTCCCAACACGATTTTCTCCGGAACTGACGCCAGTTCGCTTTCAATCCTAAACAGGATGATAAGATCTAATAGTGTTTTCGGAGTAACCGCCATTTTCGGAATCTCACCTTTAGCCGCTATCCTACTGGTTCGATGATATATGTCATTGGGGACGCCTTCGAAATCATGATATGAACGGATGATTCTTATATTACGTTCCGTCAACTTATGTTCCAATCCGCTTCTGCGAACATCCTCCTCAAGATCAACATAAGCAAAATTACCTTTACTGACTTGTTCGATTAACGCGATTCTTGAACGTTCTGACTGCCCATAGGCTCCACCGTCAGAGACACGACGGCAAGTGAGGATTACAGGAACATCTACCATGTCGGGAAACGCTATTGCGCGAGGTCGCTCTGTCTCGTCCAACAGATCGAGGCGCAGTTCGATAATTGACAAATAGCTACGATTTTCTCTGAATTGCTGTATATTTTCCTCAATCGTACTACCGGTCAACACCAAACATATCATCGAGGCCTCCCCCATGCTCGGCCTACGTGAGTACCGGTTGCATCCGGCTAGGCCATTGTGTTACCATCCATCATATCCGCATCCGCATGAATCTTCAACTCCCGAGGTTTCGAGGAACATATGGCAACCCTTCAAATTCAAGACATCGCCCTTGCTTATGCCGACCGTGATCTGCTCAAGGGCATATCCTTCACCATCGACAGCAAGACAAGGGCGGCTCTCGCAGGAGCGAACGGATCAGGCAAATCAACTTTGATGAAAATCATATGTTCGCAAATATCGAGCGACAGCGGATCATTCGTGGTAACAAAAGGAACCCGGATATCATATTTGCCACAATCTGATATTGTATTGGGACATCAGTCTTTATTTCATGAAGTTGAAACAGGATACGCTCGTTATATTCCCTTGCTCCGTGAGATCAAGTCATTGGAAAATGAGCTTGCCAAATCGGATGAGAACACCAATACGGAACCACTGTTACACAGGCTTCATGAAATTCAAGAAACGATGCTTGCCAGCACATATTGGCAACGAGAAGCTGTGATTGAACAGATATTGGTAGGTTTGGGATTTGATCGTACCGATTTCGTACGCCAATGCAACGAATTCAGTGGCGGTTGGCAAATGAGGATCGCGTTGGCAAAAATACTTGTTGAAGATCCTGATATCATGTTGCTCGACGAACCCACCAACTATCTTGATATCGAAGCCCGCACATGGTTGAAACACTATCTTAGACAATATGACGGAGGATTGCTGATTGTCTCTCACGACCAAGGATTCATGGACGAAACGGTCAACGAAGTATACGAACTGTTCAACGGGCAACTGACCAGGTATGCCGGCAATTACAGTTCATACCTACTCCAGCGAGAACAAGAACTTCAACGGTTGGAAGCGTCTTATCGCCATCAAATGGAAATGATTGAAAAAACCGAACAATTCATCGAGCGATTTCGGTATAAGGCGACGAAAGCGAGACAAGTTCAAAGTAGAGAAAAGCAACTTAATAAAATCGAACTTGTCGAAGTGCCTTCACATCTCAAGAAACTCTCATTCAGATTTCCCCCTGCCCCGCATTCGGGCAATGATGCGGTCGTGATAGACAGGCTGTCAAAGCAATATGGTTCATTGCGAGTATTCGAAAATTTTTCTTTGATTGTGAACAAGAAAGACCGCCTCGCCGTTACCGGTCGAAACGGAGCTGGCAAATCGACTCTCTTACGAATGATTGCGATGCAGGATCACGACTATTCTGGATCAATACAATTGGGTGCCAACGTGAAGATCGGGTACTTTGCCCAAGATACGGAACATACCATGGATATGACGAATACCGTATACTCGGAATTGGAAACAGTCGCCACGACTTCTGATATTCCACGATTGCGGTCGATGCTTGGCTCATTCTTGTTCAGTGACGACGATGTCTATAAGAGTATCAGCGTCCTGAGCGGTGGAGAACGCAGTCGCCTCGCGCTCTTGAAGATACTGATTCAACCGGCAAACCTGCTCATACTCGATGAACCTACCAATCATCTGGACATCAATGCGAAACAGATGTTGTTGGATGCTCTGAAAGCGTATGACGGATCAATACTATTTGTTTCTCACGACAGTCATTTTATCAAGAATCTCGCTACGAGGATTTTGTATTTGCATGATGGTGAAGAACCTGAGATCTTTGAAGGGGATTATGATTATTTTTCTTGGAAACTTGAGCAAAAAGAACAATTCGAACGCATCCGGGCCGTGCAATCAGGACAAGACAAGACGCAAGGGACTCCTTCAGATTCTGCGATAAGCAGAAAAGAATCAAATAGATTGAAAAACAGATTAAGGAATCTGAGAGCCGAAGCTGACACATTGTTGAAACATAGCGAAGAACTTGAATTGAAGCTGGAAACTATTGAGCATGAGATGGCACGCAAAGAAAATTATTCTGACGGGGAGAGGATCGTGCAATTGGTTCAGCTAAAGGAACTGACGGAATCACAACACGAAGAAATCACCCAGCAATGGTTTTCATTGCATGAGGAAATAGAACAACTGGAGCATGGCGATGCCTTTTAACACACCTGTTATCGAAAAAAAACTTGGCATGCTGCTACCCTTCGTGGTGCTGGCGTCTCAATCTCCTGCTCGAAAACAACTGTTGGAAGAACGCGGTTGCGTTGTGGTTGTCAAGCCGTCGGGAAGCGATGAGACTCACGATAAAACCAATCCGAGTGCTATTGTCGCAACATTGGCAATGAGAAAGCTGGATGCGTACCTCGAATCTGTCTCAAGGCCTACCATCCCTGTCATTGGTGCAGATACGCTCATCGAATACCAAGGCACGATCATCGGAAAAGCCTCTTCGAGAGAAGAAGCAAGAAATCAACTCGAACAATTTTCACATACGATTCATACTGTCCACACCGGATATGCCCTTTGCATACCCGAGGTACGGGCCTCGGGTTACCGAATATTCCATGGTGTTGATTCTGCGCAGGTCAGGTTCACTAAAATGGGCAGACATATGATTGAAAGTTATCTAGATACCGATGAATGGAAAGGAGCCGCGGGGTCATACCGTATCCAAGGTGCCGGCTCGGCCTATATTGAACAAATAATCGGTGATTACACCACTGTGGTAGGCTTGCCAATAGATGCGATTTTTGACATACTGCAGAAACTGGCACCAAAACATGTGTGAGGTCCAGAATATCCACCCTAGGGTGAGAATTAGCGAAGGGGACGGCAGTTACGATCAATCGTATTGTGATTGATTATGTCGTCACAGGAGGAAATGTGTCCGTTGTTACCATGAAAAGCTTGTTAGAATCAGGCGTGCATTTCGGTCATCAGACCAAACGTTGGAATCCCAACATGGCCCGTTTCATTTTTTCCGAACGAAACGGAATCCACATCATCGATTTACAGAAAACCAGTGCGTGCATCGTCGAGGCGTATGAAGCTGTCCGCACTCAGGTAAAGCAAGGTAAATCGATTCTTTTTATCGGAACCAAAAAACAAGCCCAGCAGACAATTGAAAGCGAAGCGAAGCGATGCGGTATGCCGTACGTGAACAATCGCTGGCTAGGCGGTATGCTCACGAACTTTGCAACAATCAAAAAATCCATTGCCCGACTCAAGAAACTTGAGAAAGAAGAAGTGGATGGAACGTATGCAAGCTATACCAAGAAAGAGATAGCACAGCATGCCAAGGAAAAATCAAAATTGGAAAAAAACCTTGGCGGTATCAAAGATATGAAAGATTTGCCGGGAGCGATTTTCATTATCGATACCAAAAAGGAAGCCATTGCCGTTGCAGAAGCGCGTCGCTTGGGCATCCCGATCATTGCGGTAGTAGATACGAATTGTGATCCTACGGGAATTGATTACCCTATCCCTGGAAATGACGATGCGATCCGTGCAATCAGCTTGTTCGTAGAAATCATTGCCAATGCGGTGCTTGATGCAGATAATGAAGTGGGAATTGAAATCATTGAAACTCTTCCAGAGAATGAAGTTGAAAAGACTGAAACGAAGGAAGAAGAAAAAGAAGTCGTCTTCAACACCGATGATGAGACTGTAGATTACACCAACTTCGAATTCGATCCTGAAACTGAGAAGAAAGAAGAGGAAGAGGAAGTTCCTCCTGTCAAGGCAGTAAAGGTTACCGCCGGTGGTATCGAAGTGGATGAGGAAATCCTCTATAAGGACTGATAAGGAGAAGATATAATGGAAATTACAGCTGATATCGTAAAACAGCTTAGAGATGCTACTGGCGCAGGAATGATGGACTGCAAGAAAGCGTTGGTGAAAGCCGAAGGCGATTTTGCACAAGCTGAGAAAATATTGAAGGAAATGGGTTTGGCAGCAGTGGCCAAGCGGAGCGGCAGAGCAACCAATAATGGTAGCGTATTCATTCTCATCGAGAAGGAAAAGGCTGTTATCCTCGAGCTTGTCTGTGAAACTGATTTTGTCGCCCGTAATAAAGATTTTATTGCATTGGGCAACCAGCTTTGCAAAGATGTGCTCGTGAACGGTTACACCGCGGTGGTTCCCGAGCTAGAGCTCAAGGTAAAGGAATTGATCAGCACGATCAAAGAAAACATGTCATTGAAGCGATTCCAGACAATAGACATTCCCGCTAACGGTTTTGTTTCTCAGTATATCCATGGCGAAGGTTCCTTGGGAGTCATGGTACTGTTAACCGCTGGTGACCCGAACGTGTTTGCATCTGATAGATTGAAAGAATTCGCCAATGACTGCGCGCTCCATGTTGCCGCATTCAATCCGTTGTTCCTCAGCAGCAATGATGTCGATGCTGCGTATGTCAAAGAACAGACTGAGATATTTACTGCCCAGACACTTTCTTTGGGCAAACCTGAGAAAGTCGTACCGGGAATTGTTCAGGGAAAACTTTCAAAACACTATAGTGAAGTATGCCTGATGCAACAACCGTTTGTTAAAGATGACTCACAGTCGGTAGAAAAAGTCCTTGCCGCCATTTCAAAAGAAGTCGGCACTCCCGTGAGTATCAAACAGTTCTTGTTCTACAAAGTCGGTGTTGAAAACTAAATTGTTCGAATAGCCGCTCATTACATTGGGCGGCTTGTTTTTGGAGGTACATATGCAAACCATATTGGATAATTGCGAATCGAAGATGGGCAAAAGCGTTGCCAATCTGACCAATGAATTCAGTGCTTTACGAACCGGTCGTGCGACAGCTGCGTTGTTTGATAAGATTAAAGTCGATTATTACGGACAAGAAACACCGTTATCACAGGTTGCAAGCATCTCCGTGCCCGAGGCTCGATTGGTAGTGATTCAGCCGTGGGACAAGAGCTTGTTATCTCCGATTGAGAAAGCGATCCTTAAATCAGAATTATCACTCAATCCAAATAATGATGGCAAATTACTGCGTATAAATTTTCCTCCATTGACAGAACAACGGCGCAAAGATTTAGCAAAAACAGCCAAGAACATGGCAGAACAGAGCCGAGTCGCGATCCGAAATATCAGGCGTGATTCGATTGATGAAATCAAAAAACTCCAGAAGAATGGGGATATTTCAGAAGATCAACAGAAAGAAGCAGAGACCAAGATTCAAAAGATGACCGATTCCCATATTGCTGATATTAATAACCTGGCAATTGAGAAAGAAAAGGAAATCATGGAAATCTGATGAGTGCTCACACCGAATACCCTGAAGAGAATGAATTCGAAGTTCTCCCCAATCATATTGGCATCATCATGGACGGCAACGGCAGATGGGCAACCAAACGTGCCCTTCCCCGTACCGCGGGTCATTGGGAAGGCTTGAAGGCAGCCAAACGGGTAACACTCGAAGCAGCCAGACTCCACATTCCTTTTATTACCTATTATGTCTTTTCAACAGAAAACTGGAAACGTTCCGCACAGGAAGTCTCATATCTCATGGATCTCTTGGCCACCCGATTATTCGGTGAAATCGACTTCTACCAACAACATGATCTACGAGTGTTACTGAGGGGCGATTTGCGAAAATTAACCGAAAATGCAAAGGTTGCCATCGAGGCTACCATAAAAGCTACCGAAGATAACAAAGGGACTTCGGTCATCCTGGCAATCAACCATGGAGGACAGGATGAGATTGTCCGTACGATTAACCGATGGCTACAAATCCGAACACCGGACGAACTGTTCCAAATGGATACGATGCGCACATATTGTGACTTGCCACAAGTGCCTCCAGTAGATCTTATAGTTAGGCCGGGGTGTGAGAAGCGTTTGAGCAATTTCTTGTTATGGGACTCTGCCTATGCCGAATTGGTCTTTTATGATACACTCTGGCCTGATTGGGGTGCTAATCAATTGCGCATGGCTTTGGCTGAGTATGCGATGCGTGCCCGTAGGTTTGGAGGTGTCCCCACATGACTAGTCTCGGCAAACGCCTGCTATTGACGTTTACAGTCGTACCAGCATTGTTCAGCATCATCTATTTTTTACCTTACCAACATCATCTTGCATTTGCATTGCTTGCTGTCATCGTGACCGCTTACGGTTCAAAAGAAATCAAAAACCTTATTTTCAAGGATGGACAGCGACCGCTCATCCCCTATTGGCTCACAGCGATGTTACCGGTCAGCCAATATGTCGAAATTTCATTTATTCCTTCATTTCCGCTTACTGAAATTGTACTGGCGATGTTGCTGCTCATTGCGTTCACCATAGAAATAAAGCGTGGTGAGTCACATGAGTTTGCGTATTCGATCCCCCAAATATCAAAAACAACGTTCATGATAGCCTACCCGGGTATCTTTTCTATTTTTCTTATCAAGCTACTGCAGGTGGCGCATCCTACCGAACATCTGCTGTTGCTATTCATCCTCGTATTTGGCAATGATGTGTTCGCGTATGTATTCGGGATGTTATTGGGTAAAAACAACCGCAACATGTTTCATGTCAGTCCGAACAAGAGCCTTGCCGGATTTATTGGCGGAACATGTTCGGCTATCCTATTGAGCATTGCCTACATATCCTTGGTTCCTGCGATGAATTCTTTATATACGACATTCAATGCGATTATTTTTGGTCTTGTAATCTCAATCTCATCCAGTGCAGGAGATTTGATTGAATCAACAATTAAGAGAGGATCGGATAAAAAAGATTCCGGAACCATTATCTTAGGTCGGGGGGGCTTGCTCGATTCGATCGATTCATTATTAGCCAGTGCTCCGTTTTTCTTGCTTTTGGTGATTCTCTCTTAGGAGTCTATCGATCATGCGTCGTAAAGTGATGATTCTTGGATGTACCGGTTCAATTGGTTCCAGTGCATTAAAGGGGATACAAGCAGACCCGGACCGATTTGAAATCGTAGCAATTTCGGGTCATCGGAACGCACAAAAGATTACCAAGATCCTTTCTGCTTTTCCGATACCTAACGTATGCCTTAGTGATGAAATAGAAGCCAACGGAACAATTGATATACCTTCCACTACTACCATTTACAAAGGGCGTCGCGGTCTTTTGGAAATGATTGCTGCCGTTGATGCCGATATCGTGCTCAACGGGATTATCGGGTCTGCTGGATTGGAACCCACGATTGCATGCTTGCATGCTAAAAAAGATGTCGCTCTTGCCAATAAAGAATCTCTGGTGATGGCCGGGAATTTAGTCCTGGAACTTGCAAAAGCAAATGGTGTTTCATTATATCCTGTCGATTCCGAACATGCCGCCATCGAAGCCTTGATCAGAGCACATACGAAAACCGCGATCGAGTCATTGATACTCACAGCATCCGGAGGGCCATTCAGGAACTTAGAAAAGGATAAGTTCACATCTATTACCGTCGAACAGGCGATAGCCCACCCCACTTGGAATATGGGACCAAAAATCTCTGTAGATTCAGCAACCTTAGCCAATAAGGGATTGGAAGTTATCGAAGCCGCGGTCCTTTTCGGATTTGAATCGTCACGCATCGAAGTAGTCATACATCCCCAAAGCATAGTGCACTCGATGATACGGATGCGAGACGGATCGCTATACGCGCAATTATCCAAACCTGATATGGTTCATCCGATAATGCAAGCACTTGGCCATGACATGCCAGTGATGCCGGATGTGGTTACGGCTCTCGATTTTTCTCGTCTTTCACTTGAATTTTCTTTGCCTGATTTCGAGCGATTTCCGATGTTGTCAATGGCTAAAACGTGTGCGTCATATCTCGGGGCATATCCGATTGCTTTTAATGCCGCCAATGAAGTTGCGGTCCAACTTTTTGTAGAAAAAAAGATTTCTTTCACGTCCATCAGTGAAATTGTCCGCCAAGTGCTCACGTACGATTGGAGTCGACCGGCAATTTCTTTGGAGCATATTCTGGAAATCGATGCAATGGCACGTTCAAAGAGCAAATTCCTTGCCCAAGGTTATAGGATTCAAACATGAATGGGGTACTATCGTTTGTTTGGGGATTACTTGGTTTGGGGATCATGATATTCATCCATGAATTAGGTCATTTCATTGCCGCACGCATTGTTAAGATTGAAGTTGAAGTCTTCGCCATCGGGTGGGGAAAAGCAATAAAACGGTGGAAACGAGGTACTACCGAGTATCGTATCAATGTCTTCCCTCTGGGCGGTTACTGTCGGATGAAAGGTTCGAAAGACCTTGAGAAGGCTCTTAAGGATGAAAAAAACGAATTTGGAGCGATAGAGCCAGGTTCATTATTCAGTGTTAGCCCGTTCAAGCGGATTGTCACGTATCTTTGCGGCCCCTTAGCCAATCTCTTGTTCGCGATAATACTTTTCATTCCGTATTTCATGATTGGTTACCAAGCCCAGGTAGATCCGAACAGGATCGCAATTACCAGCGATTACCATCAACTATTCATGAATGCGGACGACTATGTCTCACCGGCAGCAAAAAGCGGCGTAAAAACTGGTGATTTCATTCTGGCAGTTGATACTATCACTACAAATGACTTTCAGACCTTACAAGAAGTTCTGGCTTCTCGCAAACCGTCTGAAGCTGCGGTGTTTACCATAGAACGCTCGGGACAAACCCAGGAAATCTCGGTATTTCCTGATTATGATGTTGACCAACGCCGACCTATTTTTGGCGTCACCAGCTATGTAGAGCCGGTTGTCGCTTCGGTTGAACCGCTATCGCCTGAAGCTGCAGCAGGATTGCGTTCCGGGGATACCATCATTGGAATACAGCAACAACCGGTACGCAACACATTGGATTTGTCGGTTGCCTTGTCGGAAGATCCGTCAGAGATCAACCTATCGGTAATCCACGAAGGCAACAGTGTTCCCGCTGAGGTTATCTTTCATCCGGAACGAGGTGAAGATGGTGCGATGATCCTTCAATTCTCAATACGACGACAAACAACGCACATACCTGGGAAACCATTTACAACCGCGTTCGCATCATCGTTTAAGGAGACCTTTGCGTTAATGGGACAAACCTATGTCGCCATTCCTGCATTGATTATCGGAAGGTACGATGTTAATGAAGTCCTTGCTGGACCCCTGAGGATTTCCTATCTTATCGGAAATATGGCCAATACGGGTATGAAGTCCGGGATTATCAATGGGTTGAGAACCATCGTTTGGTTATTGGCAATCGTTAGCGTTTCTCTGGCAGCAGCCAATTTACTGCCTATACCAGCACTAGACGGAGGTTTGATTCTTGTAAGTATCGTTGAATTCATCAGACGCAAACCGGTACGTCCGCGAACATATGCGAGATTGCAAAACATCGGAGCGTTATTTATTCTGTTACTCTTCATAATTGCACTGATCGGCGATGTTCGGTCTTTTTTTTAGAATCCTTCGGACCGGTCCATTTCCACAAAGCGCACCAATTGGTTTTGGAACCCCATCGTTATTATGCCTGTTTCACCGTTTCTCTGTTTCGCAACGATAACTTTGGTTTTCTGGACAGGAAATCCACTTATCATGACCTGGGGTTCTTCTTCCCTCCTGAAATCAGGTTGGCTACTCATATCGATCAATCGGTCGCGATGTAACAGAAGCACAACGTCCGCATCTTGTTCGATTGAACCGGTATCACGCAAATTCGCTAGATTGGGTTCTTTCCCCTCGGCATCCCGGGTTACCTGTGAGAGCGCGACTATCGGTATTTCAAGTTCCCTAGCCAATGATTTAAGTGATCGTGAGACCTCTGCGACTTGCTCATGGCGAGGTACGTTGGGACTTGCTTCAGGATTAATAAGGCTGATGTAGTCGATGAATAATATTTTAATTCCGCGTTCTCTTTTCATACGGCGGGCTTGAGAACGCAAATCGAGTAATTTGATATTCGGCGTGTCCTGAATATAGAGTTTGCCTTCATAAATTTTGCTTGCAGCGTCTATGATTGCCAGATTATCTTGATTGCGCAATACCGCATTACGGATTTTCTTTGCATCGACATGCGCTTCAGCGGCCAAGATTCTTTCCATGATGGCCATCGCCGTCATTTCAGCTGAGAAAAAACCTGTGGGAATTTTCCGATGAATAGCGATATCTATTGCCATAGAGATGGCAAATGCGGTCTTTCCGACAGATGGACGGGCTCCAATGACAATAAATTCAGAAGGTTGGAATCCCCCGGTCATATCATCAAGTTGAGAAAAGCCTGATTTTATACCATCTTTGTTTCCATGTTTGGCTCGTTCTTGAAGGCGATCGACTGTTTTGGTGACCAAAATCGATCCTTCCTGATATTTTTCAGCGAACGAACCACTGGACGATTGCAAATCCGAAAGTTTCTGTTCGAACGTATCAACTACCGATTCGATCACTGTTGATTGGTCAAAAACCTTTTCCTTTATTTCCCCGCTCAACTCCAGCATCGTCCGACGCAAGCTGTGGGCTTTGACAATCTTTGCATAATAAGCAGCATTGGCAGTCGTAGGGACATCGCTGGTGAGGGCAGCGATATATGCCATGCCCCCACAGCGCTCAAGCATGTCCTGACCGGACAAATAATCAGTAATAGTTATGAGATCAATTGTTTGGGAACTGTGTTCCTGATGAAATGCGAGGATGGCGTCATAGAGCACTTGGTGCCCTATTTTATAAAAATCTTCCTTCCTGAGAACCTCCGTGACCTCATCAAATGCAGCTGTGCTGAGCAGGATTGCTCCAAGCACAGCACGTTCGGCATCGTCATTATGTGGAGGGATTCGTCCCCCGGCAGGAATAGTCGCCACAAGTCAAAAGCCTTAGGCTTCCTCCTCTTCGTCTTCCTCGTCTTCTTCTTCTTCTTCGCCTTCCGCCCCGTATTCTGGTTCGACAACTTCTGGTTCGGCTTCTACGACAGTTTCAGCCTTAGCAGCTTGTTTTGCAGCGGCTTTTTCGGCAGCAGCTTTTTCTGCAGCAGCTTTCTTCACTTCGGCTTCACTTACAACAACAATCTTTACCGTGGCGGATTCGTTTTCGTACAACCGTACTTTAACAGAATACGTACCTACCATCTTAATCGCGTGGGAAGCGACTTCGATTCGTTTACGATCTATGTCGATATCAAGTTTTGCTAAAGCTTCTTGTATCATGGCATTGGTGACCGATCCGAACAACTTCCCGGATTCACCCGAAGATACCACGAGGGTAAGTGTAGTCGCATCCAATTTCTCTTTCAAGGTCTGGGATGCAAGTCTTTTTTCAGCCTTACGTCGTTCAATCGCTGCAACACGGCTAGCAAACATAGCCCTATTAGCGTTATTGAACAGTACAGCTATCCCTTTGGGAAGAAGGAAGTTACGGGCATAACCGTTCTTCACTTCAACAACATCGCCTTCTTCACCAAGATTATGAACATCCTGATTCAGTATAATTTTCATCTGACATTCTCCTTATTCATTCACTCTAAAGCGAATCCAAGTTTCCGATACTCCCAATAATGGAAGCACGATCATCGGAACCATATTTACACCCGGTACAAGCACCATAAGCCCCAATAGGATGAATATTCTGAAAGCACTGGCATTCACATTACGTTTTCGGACAAAAAATGCTGCAATCGAAATCCCCTGCACCAGATAAAGCAGTGAGATAGCTAATGCCGAATTCCATGCGACGGTAGCCAGGACCGGAACCTTTATGAACAAGGTGACCAGTACGAGCGTCCATGATCCGAGGAAGACCCAGACAGCATTCGAAGGTAATCTCCAATGGCACATCCTATGCTGGTAATCAACACTTTTCCTATGAATCAACAGTTCACTTGCCAACACAGATACTCCGTATTGCACCATGAATAATGGAAGGAACGCAGATTCAACAATAATTACCACTACATCAAACAATACATTGCCATCGATGCCCGCAGGAAATGCGGACCCTAATACTACCGCGAGGACTTCCACATAGGTAGACCTAATGTATTCACCCGCAGCGACTGCTGTTTCAGAACCACCACGAAACCATAACACCAATGCAAACCCACAAATAGTTGCAAAAATCAAACCGGCTAAAAACCGGATTAACATCCTATGTTCAGTCAATCCAATCCAAATCGCCGCACCTGCCAAAAGAGAAACCGGGATATACAATCCCAATATCATCACGCCTCGCAACACTGGTTCGTTGAACAAATCTCTTGAAAAAATAAGATTGTCACCGATGATCAGTAATAGAACAGCCAGAACCGGAAGAAGCGCAAATTTTGGCATCCTCAATCTCGGTGCAGCAAACAGCAAGGGAATTGTAAATACCGTTGCGGTGGTGGGCATCTTCAGCAGCAAGAACGATAATCCTGCGGCTATCGCCCCGTCACGCACCATTTTCACAACTTGCTGTTCCATATGCATCAGATTTATTTCTTATCAAATGGCAAGTAGGCAAGCACCCTCGCCCTCTTGATCTCAGTAGTCAGTGCCCGCTGATGTTTTGCACAGTTACCGGTAATCCTACTCGGGAGAATCTTCCCGCGTTCAGTCACATACCTTCTCAGCAAATCAGGGTTTTTGTAATCAGCTACAAGACCTTGGGTACAAAACTTACATACTTTCTTTTTAAATGGACCGCGTTTGGCTCCGCCGCCTCGGCGATCTCTAAATCCAGAATTCCTTGAATCCATGGAATCATTCATCATCGAATCTTTATCATCACGCATCTTTTATCTGTTCTCCTATCTGCATGTTAAAACGGAATGTCGTCATCGAATTGTTCAGGTCCTGGGAAATCATTAACCGGAGGAGCATAGGCTGGCCCTTTGCGTCCCGACGAATTATCTGATACCGGAGCCTGATTTCTTTGGTAGTTGCCGTTTGATTCGGAAGCCGAAGTGCCGGAACCACCTAATAGCTCGATATTGTTAGCGACGACTTCAATTTTGTTCCTGCTTTGGCCATCCTGTTCCCATCTGCTCTGACGCAACTCGCCATTGACGCAGATCTGCCGGCCTTTTACCAAATAGGGATTGAGCGTTTCAGCCTGCTTCCCCCACACGACAATATCGATATAACTCACTTCTTCCTCACGCTGGTCGCCCGACCTCTTCAAACGGTTAACAGCCAAAGAAAAACGGCATATCGCAGTACCGTTATTGGTAAATCTCAATTCGCTGTCACGGGTGAGACGACCCACCAGCACTACAACGTTGATGTCGTTAGCCATAATAAGCCCCCGATTTTTTATTTTTCGTTATTTACGAACAGAAACTTAAGAATAGGGACCATCAACTTAAAGCTTGCATTGAAGGCATTGATCGTTGAAGGATCTGCTTTCAATTCAAAGTAATAGTAGTGGCCCTTGTCGTGTTTCTTGATTGGATATGCGAGATTCCGGACGCCCATATCGTCTTGTTTGACAATTTCGACGTTAGCATTCGCAAATTCGGCGAGGACAGACTCCAAGCCTTTTGCCGTCACTTCTTCATTAGAATCAAAGATGACGGTGAACTCATAATTTCTCATAGTTCCTCCTTATGGACTATATGATCCACGTACTGTGGATAAAGAGGTTTCGAATCAGACTATCATGGTATGAAACCAAGTGTCAAGGTAAGCATAATGTTAGAAATACAGATAACGTTAACGCACAAATAGACCGCCGGTATTCTCACAACCGGCGGTTTCGACGGAAGTCTTGCTACACGATTACTTCTTGTTCTTGTGTCTGTTCTTCCTCAGTTTTTTCTTTCTCTTGTGAGTTGCGATTTTATGTTTTTTTCTTTTTCTTCCGCAGGGCACAGTTCAGCTCCTTATCCTTCGGGTATCAAATACCAAATTTCAAGTAACGGCTCATTATGCTTTGTTGAGCGATGAAGGTCAAGAGGTACGGGGAATAACTTAATTTTTGTAACCACCGTGCCGATATTCTTGATTTTATCATGAGGGTTGAACGATTTTAATGAATTAACCTTGATGCAATTATTATTTTGTAATAATTTCATTGCATAGGGAGAGAATCATATGAAGATACTCATCTTTGGCCTTGGGACACTTGGAGGCGGGTTTTCTGCTGCCAAGTATTTCCTTGACCGACAAGATGAAGTCAGGATTACCGACTTACGCAGCGAAGCTGTCCTGGGAACTCCGCTAGCCATCTTGAAAAGCCACGGGGCAACCGCTATTGTTCAAGAACACCGCAAAGAAGACTTTATCTGGGCTGATATAGTAATCAAGAATCCTGCGGTCGCTGCAAACAATCCGCTGTTGGAATGTGCCAAACGCGTAGAAACAGACATTACATTTCTTTTCTCTTCAGCATTGCTCAAAGGTATCGATATCATCGCAATTACCGGAACCAAAGGAAAAACCACCACAGCAGCTGCTGTTTCACATGTTTTGAATTCAAACGGTCATGAAGCGATCCAGTGCGGCAACATGGGAATCAGCGGATTTTCTGTTTTGAGTGATCTGCAAAACCGTGAAAAGGCTAATCAGGCGATGCCAAAATACCTGGTGGTTGAATTATCTTCATGGCAGATAAGAGATATGTACACGGTCATGGGCAATAGCCTGCCGGTTTTTAAAATGGTTGTGCTCACTTCACTGTTTCCGGACCACCTTAACAGCTATGGTGATTTCGATTCCTATAAAAAGGATAAATACTTATTGTTGGCCAGTAAAAGTCGGCAACTGCTAGTCAGCCAAGAAGTGTATGAAGAAGTCAAATCCAATTCAGCTGCCGGATCGGAGCACATCATATCGTTTGACCAAATCCCCGGTAACAAACGCCTTGATGTTAAATTCAGGCCAACGTGGGCAATTTGCAGGAGATTGCGTTTACAGTCAAAAGAGATACTTACCGCCTTAGGTACGTTCAGAGGCGTTCCCCATAGGCAAGAGCAAGTTGCAGTAGCCGGATCCGTCGTATTTATCAATGACTCATCGGCAACCATCCCCGAAGCGGTCGCATTCTCAACATCCGCATGTCCGTGGCAATACGTATTGATCTGTGGCGGTACTGACAAAAACTTGCAAGCTGAACCGATGGCACAAGCCTTGAAGCGCGCGCTGAGCATCCATCTGCTCGAAGGTTCCTTTACCCGCAATAAATTGATTCCGCTGCTAGAGCGGGAAGCGATAGCTTTCAACGGACCGTTCAGCAATATGAAAGAAGCATTTGACTCGGCGATGGATTCGATGCAGAACAAACTGTTAAAAAGGGTAAAAAAACAGAATATCGCCCTGATGCTCTCACCTGGAGCGGCATCTTTCGTCTATTTCAAGCATGAATTCGATCGTGGTAACCAATTCAGAGACCTTGCGCTGCGAGCGGCTTCACACTTCATGCGAAACTGAAAATTGCTGGCTGATTCGCTTGGGTTGTCTCATCCTCATCGCCCGATATCGTAGATACTCGATTCTCGAATACATCGCCCAAGGAAGTAAATGAAAGACGAAATCAATCGATGGATGGCGGTAATAGACGGCTCCTCCGAACGCACGCTTGAACAATCTTAGCCCATCCAAATGAGATCCTCTATTGCCCGGACCCGAGATCCCATACAAATCATAGGCCAACCGCCCGTGTTCACAGGCTTTGGCGATAGCATAATCTTGGAGCAGATATGAACATGAGATACCATCGACGCGTAACGATGAGCCAAACAGGTACACAGCGACAAATTTACTTTCCATGATCATCGTTCCACCGATCAGTTGTTTGCCAAGGTAGGCTACATAGAGATTGCACGTTACCTCGGACTCAGATGAAACCCCTGTCTGCTCAACTTTCATCCTATTGCGTCCTGATCGTTTGATCTTTTCAGGCAAAGAATTTGCCAACTTTAGAAATTGCTTGAGATAATTTTCTTCCCTTGCATTGAACCCGTCGCGCTTGGCGGTCTGAAGATAGACATCATACCATTGTTTGAAGACCTCTTCATCTTGTTCCCATTCACGTACGACAATACCGCTCACAACTGATTTTCTGATGTTTCTGATAGCTCTCTCTCTATATCCGGAACGAACATGTTCGTAACCGCCTTCCAACGATATGATCGAAGTTCCCTCTGGTTGCACAGATTCTTTGCATCTATGCAATCCGCGTGCATTTATCGGAGCGACTTCTGTGGCGGGAATCTCATTCCATGGCAGATCATAACGAAGACAGATTGTGCCACGGGGAAGTATCGGCCTGATCGCTTTGGCCAAATCTCTCAAAAATTGTCCTTCCGGCATGGGAACATGATTGATTTTCGGTCCGAAAGGAATGTAGGCGAAATGAAAGGACAAGTAGAGCTTGCGTACCAATACCAATAACGTGGATTCATCAATTATTGGCTCGCTCACACCGGTATCGGGACCGACTACCCGGACGCGTAAGGCAAGGGCCTCCCATTGAGAATATCGCTTCGCTTTTGCCCAAAATTCACTTTGGAATGGGTTTTTCGCTGCATCAAGCTGGTGTAATGATATGCGAGTCACCGTAACCCGACCCATCCTCCCCTCCTACCTTCATTCATTTCATATCGTCATACGTCTGTTAGTAAGATAGTTCGCTTTAGCCGACATCTCCGTTCACATACTGTTTGGCACCCAACACATTGTTGCCGTCTCCGATCGGACACCCGTCAATCTGGACAACACCGTTTACGGTATGCATCGGCATAGCAAAAAATTGGTCGGCCTTGACCTGGCTCCTCAGTTCTTCGGGTGCTTGCTGGCCTTGGGGCAATAGTTCACTACCAACTTCAAAATCATCTGCAAACAATACCTCACAGGTAGTATGTTCTTCAGCATTGGGGTCGCTGGCTGCCAACAACATCCCTCTGCTCTTCACACCCCTGAAATTAGCAGGCTTGAGATTCGAAACCACTACGATGTTACGACCGAGCAGTTCTTCTTCCTTGTAATACGGAACGATGCTGGACACGATCGTACGCGGTTCATCCTCATGCATGTCGAGTTTAAGGATATAAAGCATATCGCCATTTGGATGACGCTCAACTTCGACGATTTTTGCTACCTTTAGCAGCACTTTTTTTGCAAATCGTTCTGCTAATTGTTCGGGTTTGGATTCAATAGGTTGTTCAGTCACGATATTCTCCGCTTTTCTTGATTCTTGATCCCCAGCATAACGATTTCGCAGGGTCTCTATGAGTTCGTCTTCTAATTTTGTGAATAGATAGTCACACGGTGTTATATGGGCTAATCCATCGAAAGTACCGATAGAAGACCATGTTGCCTTTTCAGAATTCAACCATCCGAGAAGACGTTTTGAAGCATCTGGCATGTACGGTTCTACCATTACAGCTAAATCCCGTATGAGGTACAGCAGTGTCCTGAGCAATCCGCCTGCGGTCTCAGGATCGGTTTTCCGCATCTTCCATGGTTCTCCATCCTGGAACGCTTTGTTTCCTACAGATGATAATGCGAAGATATTTCTTAATGCATCTCTTAATTCGGCATGTTCGAGAAGTTGTTCGATCTCTGTTTCACGTTTTCGAATTTCATCCGCCAAATCTTGATCGATGGGCCCTTCGGGCAGCTTGCCGTCATAGAATCGATTGATGAATGTCAGCGTTCGATTCACGAGGTTCGAAAGATTCCCGATCAATTCTCCGTTCACTTTTTCTTGGAAATCTTTCCACGTAAACAATACATCGGCTTTTTCCGGCCTATTATAATAGATATAGAAGCGCCACATGTCGGCTGGGATACCGGTATCCTGTACATCGTTGCCAAATACGCCCACCCCGCGACTCTTCGAGAATTTACCACCTTCGTAATTTAGGTATTCGGTTGAGGACATATGATGCAACATCGTCCAATTGTCTCCGGTTGCCAACAGCGTGGCCGGAAAGATGACCGTATGGAACGGAATGTTGTCCTTACCTATGAATTGGAACAAATCGACCTGGTCGGGGTTGAGCCACCACGATTGCCAATCTGCGATTGCACCGGCGGTGATTGAAATATATCCTATCGGGGCATCGAACCAAACATAAAAGACTTTGTTTTCGAATCCTTTTTTTGGAACCGGAATTCCCCATTTCAAGTCTCTCGTGATCGCTCGTTCTCTCAATCCGTCACGAATCCAAGACCGGGTTGTCTGGATCGCGTTACGAGCCCAGAATCCCTCTACCGAAGCAGTGTCGATCCATTGTTCCAGCATTGGCAAAGCTTTGGGCAAATTGATATAGAGGTGTTTGGTCTTCTTCAAGATCGGCGTATTGTGACACACTCCGCATTTCGGCCCGATCAATTCTGTGGGATCGAGCAATGTGCCGCAATCATCGCATTGGTCCCCCCGAGCTCCTGTGGAACCACATTTTGGACAGGTTCCCTCGACGAAACGATCAGCTAAAAACCGTTGGTCATGTTCACAGTACAGCTGTTCCAGTGTCTGTTCGGTGATATACCCTGCCTTATCGACCTTCTTGAAAATATCCTGAACAATTTCAGTCTGTTTGGGATCGCTTGTCCGTCCGAATACATCAAACGAGATGTTGAACCAATTATATATGTCCTGATGGATCAGATTATATCGATCACAGAGCTCTCTCGGACTGAGTCCTTCTTTAAGGGCTCTCGTTTCGCTTGCAGTTCCGTATTCATCAGTACCACATACATACAAGGTCTCGTATCCCTTTGATCTGCAGTATCTTGCAAAGCAATCTGCGGAAAGCACCTGTATGATGTTACCCAAATGCGGGATATTGTTTACATAGGGCAATGCTGAGGTTATCAAACGTTTTTTCATGACCATCACTATACCGTCATGACATTTATTTTGCAATCGGTATGACTACTATGGACATATTCGAAATCTTATGGAACATGATAGAAGTTATCACATGGTTTTCAATTCATTACAAATGTCATCTGTTATCAGATAAAATGGCAGGGAAAGATAGATTTGACAATATTGGTCATCAGTGTCAAAGTAAATAAATTTAAATCATTTCATTATTCTATAATATGATAAAGGTTTTTAAAATTGTTACATTTTACTGAAAAGAATTTTCTTGCTTCTAGCATTTGTCAATGCTAAAAAATAGACAACCATTCCCTGTTTCGGGCAATGTCATGAATCAGGCAACTTCTGTACGTATGGCGTCGTAATATTTTTGCATTAGACAGTGATTTTATTTAACATCCCACATTACACACCGATTT
>JAAYIV010000049.1 GCA_012523305.1 Spirochaetales bacterium | reverse complement strand
CTTTTTTTGTAACTCATTGGACGTTTCGATAATTTACTTATAGATTCTATTACATTGATGAGCTAGAATGAAAAAGTCTAGTATCACCCAAACGGGTTATATCCCAAAGGAGAAAAAAGTATGAAGAAAGTTTTATTGGTAATGGTGCTTGTAATGCTTGTTGTCCTACCATTGTCGGCTGCAAAATATGATAAGTCGAATGGAATTGGTGTGGGTTTTTCAGGTGGATATCCGGTATCCGGTGTCGCAGTGAAATATGGTATGGACGATTTCCGTCTTGTCGGAACTCTTGGCTATAACTATGGCTCAGCCTTCAGCATCGAAGCCGGTGCCCAGTATGACGTGACCGAATTCGAAATCGCAGAGCTTCCGTTCTATTTGAACGTCGGTGTAACCGGTGCATTGCATGTCCGTTTCAGTGGTGGTTTGGGATTCTCCGTAAACGTACCGGTCGGCGTATCGTACTTCTTCGAAGACTTCCCGGTCGAAGTATTCTTGAAGGTCGCTCCCGGTATCGGACTACTTCCTGTGCGTTTCGATATCGGAGCCTCACTCGGAGCTCTTTACTACTTGGATAAATAGTAATTATTGTTCTGTAATTTGACCAAGGCCATCGGTAGTCCGATGGCCTTGATGTTTTATGCCAAACTGGCAAATGCTTCTAGTTTTGCGACAAGCCGTTCGGGGACCCGGGCTCTGACAGCAATCCAATCGTCCAAATATTGGACATCGATCAATGTACCGTTATTCCTTATGAGGGCAACCAAGTCATGACGATTGTTCGGGAAATGATACAATCGTTCAGGATGTGTTTGATTGGCTTTTGCTTCGAGTGTCAAAGCAAGTTCATCAATTCCCATTTTTTGTTTCACCGAACCCAGGATCGTCTTCGGATACCGTTCAACAATCTTGGCTATGGCAAACTCGTTATGTACGGCATCCATCTTGTTGATGAACACCACCATTGGCTTTTCACCGCATCCCAATGATTCGAGTACCTCCATGGTGGTATCGAAGCATGATAGCATATCCGGATGCGATGCATCGCATACATGGACGATGAAATCATTGAACTGGGCCTCTTCTAGGGTCGATTTGAAGGCATCGACCAATTGGTGGGGAAGGTTACTGATAAAACCGACCGTGTCGGTAAGAAGCATCTCACTTTTATGGGGTAGTACGAGTTTCCTGGTGATCGGATCCAAGGTGGCAAATAGTTTATCCTCAACAAGAACATCACTTGCACAGAGTAGGTTGAGTAACGACGATTTGCCGGCATTGGTGTAACCTACCACCGCAGCTGTCGGAATTGTTGAGCTTAAACGATTTTTTCGTTGCACGGTCCGCTGAGCTTCAACTTTCTTTAATTCGTCTTTCAGTGCGACGATCCGGTTGGTCACTATTCTTCGGTCAATCTCAAGCTGGGTTTCTCCTTCCCCCCGCGTGCCTTTGGCTCCGCCTTGCTGGCGTGATAGGTGAGTCCATTTTCTAGTCAGGCGGGGAAGCGAATATTCCATCCGTGCAAGCGCGACTTGCAAGGTCGCTTCTCGAGTTGCGGCCCTGTCAGAAAATATCTGCAAGATTACTTCCTGCCTGTCTATTACGGCCACCGAAGTCATTTCTTCGAGATTTCGTTGGGCTCTCGGAGAAATGTCATGGTCGAATACGATGCATTCGATGTTCGATTCTTCAACGATTTCAGCCAATTCGGCAACTTTCCCAGAACCAATCAAAGTTGCCGGATGGATCGATCTCAAGGGGATGATCAATGAAGCTACTGTTTGAGCTTTCATTGTTGTTATCAGACTCTGCAATTCTTCCAAACGGGCTTCAGATTGTTTGAGATCTTCTTGCTGTCCCCGGATGACAATAGCCAAAATTCTTGTTGGCGTGTCGTGTGCTTCATGCAATGTAGTATCTATGATAAAATTTGGCTCCTTAGTGCAATACGTGCAACTAGCGCAAACTATAGGGGCAGTTATCTTTGTTGTCAATATATGGTATACTCTGGCGCTAATCGAAACCAGTCAGCAAGAGGTAATACATGGGATTGAATTGTGGTATCGTCGGATTGCCCAACGTGGGTAAATCAACCATCTTTTCCGCTCTTTCGTCAGCTCCGGCCGAGGCGGCAAACTATCCGTTTTGTACGATTGAACCGAATGTGGGTATGGTTACCGTACCGGATGCCCGTCTAGAACGAATCGTACAGTTGATTCCGACGAGGAAAGTCATCCCTGCAATCGTTGAATTCGTTGATATCGCCGGCTTGGTGGCCGGTGCTTCGAAGGGAGAAGGTCTGGGAAACCGTTTTCTTGCTTCGATTCGTGAAGTCGGTGCGCTCATCCACGTCGTGAGATGCTTTGAAGATGACGATATCGTACACGTAAGCAATAAGATCGATCCGGCAAGCGATATAGAGACCATTCATATAGAGTTGGCTCTTGCAGATTACGAAACCGTTGATAAGCGTTATCAAAAACTGAGCAAGACTTCAAGAGCGGATAAGGAAGCTGCAAAACTAGCTGCGGTGGTATTGCCGATTCTGGATCGTTTGAAAGATGCCTTGGGTCAGGGCAAGCTTGCAAGAAGTCTTAAGCTCACATCCGAAGAGGAAAAATTAATTGCCGATTTGCATTTGATCACCATCAAGCCGATGATTTTCGTGTGCAATGTTGACGAGCAAAGCATCGAACAGGATAATGACTATGTGAAGACAGTCAAGCAGATTGCTGAAAAAGAAGATGCTCAGACTGTAGTGATATGCGGGAAAATCGAAGCAGAAATCGCTGCTTTGGATACGCTTGAAGAACGACAGGAATTCTTGGAAGCAGTAGGACTTGCAGAGTCGGGCTTACATCGACTTATCCGTTCTGGATACAGTGCTTTGGGATTGCGAACGTTCTTCACTGCCGGTGAAGATGAAGATAGGGCTTGGACGTTCCACGCCGGGGATAAAGCCCCTCAAGCCGCCGGTGTGATCCATTCGGATTTCGAACGAGGATTCATCAAGGCCGAGGTCTATCACTGCGAGGACCTGTTCAGATACGGTAGCGAACAGAAAGTCAGAGAAGCCGGGAAGTTCAGGATTGAAGGGAAAGAGTATGAAGTACAGGACGGAGATATCCTGCATTTCAGATTCAATGTTTGACTTCTCACCAACTTGCTGTGAATTGAATCGGTTTCGCTAATAGCAGGAAATCAATCAGAGGGATATCAAATCTCACCGTGGTAGGTGAGATTTTTTCACCTCCGCTCACACGCGTCAAAGGTTTCGGTGAGATGAACAGCAACGAGATGAGACTTGCATCTATCGAAGCCGGACCGTCTTCACCGAGGATATAACTGATCATATCCAAATAATCGGTTTCACTCATGCCTTCGTTGTACAACGGGCCGAATGTTTCAAAATTCGGATCGGCAAGAAATGGGATGATTTTTGTTAATTGCGGATAGGTGTTTATATCAAGATATATGGTAAGCGTAGTGGTGTTACCCGATACGGTAACATTCAGCAGGTTCTGTTTTTGTTGATTGTTCATATCCAGCATGAATTGGTTCAAGCTGGAAAAATCAAATCCGATCGCATAGGAATTCGGACCGATCTTCTCAGAAAAGATATTTGAAACACTCCTTTTTGAGGTAAGATTCCTTACAAAATCTGCAACGTTGCGATCCATCATAGGCTCATCTGTCGGTTGGTCCTGCAACGGTTGGAAATCTTCCAAAACTCCGACAAAGAAATCATCCACGAGCAAGTCAGTCGCAGCAATACCCGTTCTATTAGCATTCATTGCAATTGTTTGTTGGAGCACGCACCCGCTTGCGGTAACAACGATTAGCACGATGGCTAGGAAAAAAAATGGTTTGCTCAGTCGGTTCATGAAGTATCCCTTATACAGCCAATGTAATTGATTCAACAAAGGATGGCAATAATAAAGGGCTCTCTTTGCATTTATTGCATCTTCTCCATCATGATGGTCGGGCCAGCTTGATACAAATAGAACGCTTGTTTCTCAGAGAACCTTTCAAATGTGCCGATGAATTCTTCCAAAGAGATCGAATCCAGGGCAGCGAGATCGTTCGGATCATAATACAATTCTATTACCGGTGATTCGTTCGTTTCCTGAAAAAATGAAATACCTTGATGCAATTCGATAAAACCGAGTATTGCCGGCAAGAGATCTTCTCGATGGTGCTTTTGGTACATATCGGTAAAGAACCTATCTTGCACTTCATAAGGATCATCTTCCCAATCGACTCCGGCATCGTTTGCCCATTCGATGAAGTGTTCGAAAACAGCCGAAGGATGTAATGCTAACCCTCCACAGGCAACGCCAAACCACATCGATGCGCTTCCCTTCGTGTAAAGAAGGTCGCAGGCATCTTTGATGAACAGCGCTTGTTTTATATCTTGTTCACTCATCGTCGGAGTTTCAATTACCGTATACGGGCTCTCTTCAAGGTGTCGGATGTTCAATTCTTTGCTCGATGCGGCCAAAGGTGCGGAAGGAAGCATTGCCAGAAGAAAGATGTCGATATTACTAGGCTTCATGGCTATCGCGTAATCAAGGCTTGCCTTAAATTGCTCGAGGGTATCCGTAGGCAAACCTATGATCAAATCAAGGCCGAACACGATCTGATGTTGAATAAGGAGGGTCATATTGTTTCTAAATTTCTTCTCATTGAATGTTCTGCCCACAAACTTGTCCACTTCGGGATGAATACTCTGCAACCCGATTTGAAGTGAACAATACAAGGATGAGAATAAATCGACCGTGTCAGAATCCAACAGCTCTCCCCTGACTTCAAACGTGAAATGCATGTCCTCAGGTGCTGTGTCTACCAAAAATTGAAGTATTTGTACGGTGCGTTTCTTATCAAGGTTGAAGGTAGGATCGAGAACGAATACTTGCTTTATATCATGGCTGATCAACACCTTTAACTCTTGCTTGATTCTTTCAAAAGGGATATGCCTGACACTTTTTTCACCCCGTCCTTCGAAGCAAAACGAACAATTGAACGGACATCCTCGGGTTAGTTCCCATAACACACCTTGGTAATCATCCAACGAATCTTCATTATCTAGAATCGGTGATGTCGTGTTGGCCAGATCGACAGGTGCGACCACCGTATGGCGAGAAGCTGATCCACTGGCGATACCAGGACCTGTTATTTCTTTATTATGCAGCAGTTGCTTGATTGCCATGGCAGTGGCGACTTCACCTTCACCATATATTACGAAATCAACGGTACTCGCGTCCAAAAGAAAATTGTCCGAGGAGACTTCAGGTCCTCCGGCAAATAACACGGTTTTTGGTGCCTTGGTGCGTAAAGCCGTGCAAAAATCTTCCATCCATTGACGATTGTACAGATAGACGGATAATCCGACGACATCATAGCCCCGTTCGGCAACATCAAGCGCAAACTTGACAGGATCATCATGATCTTGTGTATAACGGTGATGAGAAACCTCTATGAACGGTGCGATCTCTGAGTCAGTGCGCAATGCTGTCTGGATGCACAATGCCCCGAGAGGATATGATAGGGGACCTTCTTCAATCGAACAAGATATGAGATGGATGGTTTTTTTCAATTGTTATTGTACTTCCACGCTACCGAATGCTATAAGGCAACGGACTGTCACCACGGGAGCTCCGGGCAGAATGGGTTCTTTCCTTTTTATATCGATTCCTCCGAAGATCGGAACTCCTCTTGAAACGACCTGAACATCCTTCGGGAACCGCAATGCTATCGAAGCGAACAATGCGGTTGCGTCAATTACGACATCATGATCGAATACCGCATCAGTAAAATCGATATTCAAATCTCCGAAGAGTGAAAAACATCGCGAACCGTCCAGATTGCCACTCGAATTTCTCACCGTCTGGCTACCAAATACGACAGTATAATCGGAATTGTTCGAAGTCCTCGGTCTGCTTCTTGAAAATTGATCGTCGTCCTGTTCACGGTCACATGTAGTCGACCGACGTTCTTCATCGCGATCAAACGCCCGTGACCTGTGTTCCTCGTAATCGTCACTCACGGGTTCCCTCCGATTGCCTAACAAGAAGATCAATCCGACAGCTAGTATTATCGCACCGATGATATATTTGCTTCCCATCCAGTCGGGTATCCAATTACGTTCTCTTGCCAATAACCACATGCCACCGAACAGCATGATGAGATTGATTGCTTTCGGCCCGTTCTTGATGATTGAAAAGATTGCCAACAGGATTATCACCAGTGTCCACCAACCGTCAAAGAAAATAGTAAATTCGATTCCGGCCGCCGAAAGAATAAAGTTCATTCCCACGACAACGATAATGATGCCGAGTATGATTTTAACCATGCTTTGTTTCATACCAGGATTGTGTTCTCATTTTATGGTTGATGTCAATCCGTAGATACGTTATAGAATAGATATCTATGAAAAGGAAAATATGGATTGTCATTGTCACATTATTATGCATGGTTCAGGGAATTTTTGCTGTTGTATCGGATGATTGGGAAGGCCTATACAAATGGGTAAATCCTACTGATAAGAATAATAATGGCAAAATTGTTGAATATAGCGCTCAGGTGGTGAAAACCGATACTTCAGCCGCCTGGCCGTATGAAATATATTATGTCACTGACAATCAGCGGTTACGGTTATTCCCTCTTCTCGACGAAGGTGCGGATTTCGGTGATTGGATCGATTTTGACAGTCCTGCACAGTATGCCGCAGCATATCGGCAGAATGCCTCGGTCTTCAATACGACAAAAGTCACTCCGTCAAAGTGGCGGCTGCAGAGTCAGGACTATGTAGAAGGAGTTTTTGTATCGGTGATCACTACAAAAGCGATGGGTCTTCAATTTACGATGACATCCACAACGAGTTTTGCTAAAGACTCCAAAGGAAGAAAAGGCTTACTCTTTCATATGAAAGGAACCGGAGTGGCTTCTTGGGGCTTGTTTAAAAATCCAAAGCCTGAGGATCTTGAAGATAACGATTCTTTTTTCCTTGTAAAACAATAAAATACAACAATCTTCATCGGTAAGGTTTTATCCACATCTGACCGACAGGTTGATTTTGCTCGGCACTTTCGTTAACGTTGACAAAAGCCAGTCGCTCTCATATAACTGTAATTCTGGTGAAAAGTTCATGGCTAAAGGATGATTTAATGGCAACTTCAAGTGACAATAATAAAAAAATGCTCATCATAGTCGAGTCTCCGACCAAGGCGAAGACGATAAAAAAATTCTTGCCTTCTCATTGTGTCGTGGTTGCCTCGTTCGGGCATGTACGTGACTTGCCTGCAAAAGAAATTGCAATCGATGTTGATCATGATTACAAAGCAAAATACGTCATTCCATCTGATAAGAAGAAAGTAATCGAAACAATTAAGAGTGAATTGGTTACCAGCGATTCATTGATGCTCGCGACTGATGAAGACAGAGAGGGGGAAAGCATCTCATGGCATCTTCTTGAAGTCCTCAAGCCAAAAATCCCTTATAGGCGGATGGTCTTCCACGAAATTACCAAGAAAGCAATCCTTCATGCATTGGATTCGGGACGAGAACTCGACATGTCGCTCGTGAACGCACAGGAAGCCCGTCGGATTCTTGATAGATTGTATGGGTATACACTGTCGCCTTTGCTCTGGAAGAAGCTTTCGCAACAATCTCTTTCCGCAGGCAGGGTGCAATCTCCAGGTTTGCGTCTGATCGTAGAACGGGAGCGGCAACGCTTGTCGTTTGTAAAATCAGAATATTGGGATATCGCTGCCAAACTATCTAACAAAACCAATGGCAACAATACCTTTATCGCCAAGCTGGAATCGGTAGGAAACAAAAAGGTTGCTTCAGGTAAGGATTTCGACTCGACAACCGGAACACTGTTGCCGAAAAGAAACGTATTGTTGTTCGATAAGCAAGAAGCCACACAGCTTGCTGAGCGGCTTAAAACAGCTCGATGGACCATTGCTGATGTTCAGGAAAAAGAAAAGAAACAGCGGCCGGCACCTCCGTTCATCACCTCGACGCTGCAACAAGAAGCAAATAGGAAATTACGCCTTGGCGCCAAAGACACGATGAAGATAGCCCAAAGATTGTACGAAAGCGGTCTTATCACTTATATGCGAACAGATTCGCCGACACTCAGTCAAGAAGGGATTCGTGCCGCGAGGGATGCTGCCGGGTCGCTGTACGGTATGGAGTATCTGTCACCGACTTCGCGCCAATATGCCTCATCCTCGGCTTCGGCACAAGAAGCCCACGAGGCGATCAGACCTGCAGGGGATTCCTTTGTCCATCCGGGGGAAACCAACCTGAAAGGTAAAGAACTTGCCCTTTATGAGATGATTTGGAAACGAACATTGGCCAGCCAGATGGCAGATGCGATAAAAGCTATCACCACTGTCCACGTCAAGGCCGATGATGCGATGTTTGTAGCTACGGGGAACCGGATCGTGTATCCTGGGTTCATCAAGGTATATGTAGAAAGTCACGATGACGCGGATGAAGCGGCTGAAGATGAAGAAAGCTTTTTGCCTGCGCTCAAAGCACAAGACGAATTAGCTCTTTACTCGCTTGAAAGTGTTCAACACGAGACGAAACAACCGGCACGGTATACCGAAGCGACATTAGTGCAAGAATTGGAGAAACTTGGTATCGGAAGACCTTCGACCTACGCTGCGATCATTGATAAATTGCTTGATAAAGCCTATGTGATTAAAGAGGGGAACTCGTTGATTCCTACGTTCACCGCGTTCGGTGTCGTACAGTTGCTCGAACATTATTTTTCTGATTATGTGGACTATGACTTTACATCAAACATGGAGCAAGAGCTTGATGAGATAGCCGTGGGGAAGCTTGACCGGGTGAAATTCCTCAAGGCATTCTATGAGGGTGAGACAGGTCTTCGGCAGAAGCTGGACCTGATGATGAAGAAAATCAAAGGTCCTGAGGCTAAAAGACTCGAGCTGCCTCATTTGACAACAACTACGGTCCTTTTGGGAAAATTTGGTCCCTATATCTCAGTATCTTCACCCGAAGATCCTGAAAAAGACATCAACATCACGGTTCCCGAACATCTGTATCCCGGAATAATGGATGAAGATAAGATTCAAGAGTTGATCAGGCACAAGCAATCACCGAATAATGGTCCTCAGTTATTAGGAACAGATCCGGCTACCGGATTGGATGTCTTTCTCTGCAAAGGCAAATTCGGACCTTATTATTGTCTCGGTGAAAAAAGTGCGGACAATCCGGTTCCCAAAAAAGCAAGTGTTCCCAAAGGATACTCGCAAGACGATCTTTCGTTTGACAAAGTACTTTGGTTATTGCATCTGCCAAGAACATTGGGCAAACATCCTAAGACGGGGGAACCGGTGAATGCGGGTATCGGAAAGTTTGGGCCGTATGTTGCCTGTGATGGAGAATTTCGTTCGTTACCAAATCTGGAAATGTTGCATTCAATAACGTTCGAAGAAGCTTTAAAGGTCCTTGCAGAGCCAAAAGCCGGAAAAAAAGGCTTGGGCAAGGCAAAAACAGAACAAGGAGCCGTGATAGAATTCGGAGAACATGAAGGGCAACCTTTAGGGATCCATTTCGGCAGGTACGGTTATTATGGCAAATGGGGGAAAAAGAATTTTACTTTTCCTCCTGCATACAAAAAAGATAAGGAGAAAGTGCTCCAACTGACCAAGGATCAGGTGATTGAATTTCTTAATACTTCCAAAAATAAGTGATCGGAAGTGTATGGGCGTCATGTATCCTCTCTAGTAAATAACTTCTTTTTGTTCCAAATCGGGATATGCTTTCCGATCAGAGGATAGAGTGCCGTAGCCCACAATCCCGTCAGTGCATACCTAATGAAACTGAACACGAGATGTTCGGGCAATAAGGCTTTCGCCCCTTGAATGAGAAGGACGATGGCAATTCCGAAGACAAATCGCACGATTTTGGTTTTCCAATCTCCTGAAGTGCCGTAAGAAATGTAATTGCGATCAATAGCGAATCCGATATATCCGCCTGCGGCCAATGCGAGCAATTTCATCATATCAGTGAAGGCGACCGGATCTATGGTCCCCGCATCGATGAGGACGGCCATCGCTAATGAAACAACCGCGCTTGAGCCGCCGATTATCCACGAGAAACGTGAGACGAGTTTGTTATTATCGTACAATTTCAATAGCCATGCCGTGAGAACGAATGTCGACACGATCCCAAGAATCAAGCCCGCAGCCACATCCAACGGCCAGTGGACCAAAAGGTACATTCTTGAAATTCCCACCAAGAGGATGATGACGGCACAAAGTATGGAAAGCCAGCGTTTTTTAACAATATATGCCAGTGAACTGTAAAAAGCGGAAGCTCCGGTAGTGTGCCCGCTGGGAAACGAATATCCGGTGGCGGTCTCAAGCCGTTTGCCTGATAATCCTTCGATAATCTTGAAAGGACGTTCTTGGCGAACGATTGCTTTTAATGCATTCATTGTGAACAATGCAACGAATAGGGTGGAAAAAAGTGCAAATCCGCTGCGCTTGTTTCCACACCAAAGGATATATGCAGTAATCAGGATGAACACCGTTTGCTCACCAAAAAAAGTTATTCCTTCCCCTAGGGCATCCAAGAATGGCGTGGAGAGCGAATGAAAGAAATTCATGATGGCTTCCTGCATGATCTGCCTCCTGTTCTGTCGGAAGTATAGCGTACCAAAGAATCGAATTCTACAATAGATTCTGCTAAAAAAATGGAATGGACAAAAAAAACAGGGTGATTTTTAATCCAGTATTGACAAAAATCTCAGTACATAGTAGATTCTCAACGCTAACGAGGGCGTAGCGAAGCTGGTTATCGCGACGGCCTGTCACGCCGTAGATCGCGGGTTCGAGTCCCGTCGCTCTCGCTCATTAAAGACCGTCCTGTTTTCAGGACGGTCTTTTCTTTTCATATATGAATAGTCGTGATCCATAGGAGCTGTGATGAGAATATTAGTTGGATTAAGCGGAGGGATAGATTCTTCGGTTGCCGCATTGCTACTCAAGCAAGCAGGACATGAAGTAATCGGTGTGACCATGTCCATATGGCGTCAACAGAATCAATTCAAAGGTGAGTTGAAGCGCAATGCATGTTTTGGCCCCAATGAGGAAGAAGATATAGCTGAAGCAAAAAGAGTTGGTGCCCTGCTGCAGATTGAACATCATGTATTGGATTGTGCTGCCCAGTACGAAAAGATCGTGCTTGAAGATTTTAAATCAGAATATGTCTCCGGACGCACTCCCAATCCATGCGTTTGGTGTAATAGTTTGATCAAGTTCGGCTCATTGCCAAAGATTGCCCGGGAGTCGGGTATTGATTTTGATATGTTCGCAACCGGACATTATGCTCGGGTTGAATCTGACGGGCAGCGTTGGTATCTCAAGCGGGCTTTCGATAAACGTAAGGATCAGACCTACTTCTTGTATCGTTTGACCCAATCCCAGCTGAGACAGGTGATTTTTCCTCTTGGAACACTTCATAAGGAAGAAGCGAGAGCAATTTGTAAAGAGTATGGATTCTTTGGCGATGACAAAGACGAAAGCCAAGACTTTTATAGTGGAGATTACAGCGATTTGGTACAAACTCAGGCAATAATCGGAGACATTGTCGATACCAGCGGGAAAGTTCTGGGTCATCATGATGGGATCTGGAATTTTACCATCGGACAACGCAGGGGATTGAAAGTTTCCGCCCCGAGACCGCTTTATGTGGTCGCACTCGATGCTAAGAAAAACAGGGTGGTAGTTGGTTTTGAAGAGGAAACCTATGGGGAAGAACTGATTGCGAAAAAGACAAACTGGATTGCTTTTGATCAATTGGATGGTCCGAGAGAAGTCCAAGCAAAAATCCGTTCTACCGGACAACCACAACAAGTAACCGTCACACCTATTTCCGATTCTTCGGTTTCAGTTAGGTTTTATGAATCGGTAAAAGCTGTAACACCCGGACAATCGGTCGTGTTTTATGACGGTGATGTGGTACTCGGCGGTGGGGTGATAGATTAAGTCACTTGTTGTTGCGAACCTTTATAAATAGTGCTTTAATTATCATTGTGATTTACTAATTGTTTCTATTGGAGGGTATCGTGCGCCTTATTATTCAAGAAGACTATCAGACTTTGTCTCGATGGATTGCCTGCCATATCGCAAGTACCATCAAAGCATTCAAACCAACATCAGCTCGTCCGTTCGTGTTGGGGTTGCCGACCGGTTCTTCACCGCTTGGTACATATCGCGAGTTAATTTCCCTTTATAAAGAAGGTTATGTCTCGTTTGAACATGTGGTTACATTCAACATGGATGAATATGTTGGCTTGCCAGAAGAGCATCCTGAATCATACCACTCGTTCATGTGGAATAATTTTTTCTCGCATGTAGACATAAAAAAAGAAAATGTTCATATCTTGAACGGTAATGCAAAAAACTTGGTTGAAGAATGTGCCTCATACGAGCAGAAGATTACTGAAGCCGGAGGAATCCAACTGTTCCTCGGTGGTATCGGTGTTGATGGGCACATAGCATTCAACGAACCGTTTTCTTCATTAACCTCAAGAACCCGTGTCAAGACACTCACTTATGATACCAAAGTGGTCAATTCGAGATTCTTTGACAATGATGTCGCAAAAGTCCCCTCAACAGCGATGACCGTCGGTGTCGCTACGGTGATGGATGCAAAACAAGTCGTTATTGTCGTCAACGGTCATGCAAAGGCAAGAGCGTTGCAAGCGGCAGTCGAAGGTCCTGTTTCCCACATGTGGACGATCAGTGCCCTACAGATGCACCCGAAAGCAATAATCGTGTGTGATGAACCTGCTACCGACGAATTGAAAGTATCCACGTGGAAGTATTTCAAGGATATCGAATCTGAGCATTTGGATCCTGAAAAGCTCTTACGTCACATTCATTGAAGAAGCTGCTTTCAAAGCTAAAGCCGGATCGTCGGTCATAATTGCATCGACGCCCATGGCAAATAGGTTCCTCATTGTTGCTTCATCGTTGATCGTCCATACCTGGATAATCCCGTTGCGTTTATGGATCTCTTCTATGAAACGGGGTGTCACGACTGTAATTCCCCATTGGGCGATAGGGACTTGAAATACCGTGGTGCGTTTTTTTGACAATACGCTTGGAAGAATCTTTAAAGCATATCTTATAAGATACCCCATTACTTCACTTGTCGTGATACTCGTAAGGATTTCGGGACACAATGTCCTCATCCGTTTAAGATGTTCGATATGGAATGATGCGCATAGTACCCTGTGCTGTGCGTGCGACGCTGTCACAACCTGGATAAATGCATCGACGATTGCCGGGTTTTTGCTTTTCAAATCAACGTTGAACCGTTGGTGCGGGCAGGTTTCCAATGCTTCCGATAACAAAGCGATACGAATGCCTTTGTTCCTGAAAGGATATGTTTTGCCACCGTCCTTGGAAAAAGTATATCCGGCATCGAGGCTCTTCAATTCAGCGAGAGTATGGTCATCGACCAATCCGAAACCATCGGTATTTCGTTCAAGCGTCTGATCATGCCATATTACCAATTCTCCATCTTTGGTAAGATGCACATCAGTTTCTATCACATCAACACCCATGGCGACGGCACTGAGAAATGCTTCCAAGGTATTTTCAGGATAATGTTTGCTATCGCCTCGGTGGGCGACGATTCTTGGCATAGGAGAGAGAAACGGTTCCATGATACCTGAACTGTACATGCGGGTACCTGGCACGTCAAGAACCTTTATGGACTTTAAGCCGGGCCATTTTTATAAACATTTTTTCCAGCCGTTGGGCTTCCCGTTCGCTCAATGCTGCCCTGGCAAGGATATCACGATAGAATCTTTCTACTTCCTCGCGTTCATTTTGTTTATAGAATCCGATTAATTCATAGGATGAACCGATCGTATCCGTAAGGTGTTCCAATCGTTCATTGGTGATAGGTTCGAACCCAGTCATCTCTCCCAATTCACGAAATAGCGTATACGTGATGATCTGGACAGCTTGGGCCAGATTAAGGCTAGGAAAAGCATCCGATGTGGGAATGCGGATGCTCACATGGCATCGGGCTAGTTCCGCATCGGTCAGGCCATCGGCTTCCCTTCCGAATACAATCGAAACAATCCCGGGTCCCACAGTTTCAAGATGCTTTGCAAATTGTTCCGGTGACAATGAAAAATATTTACGATTCTTTCCCCTTCGTCGCGAAGTTCCTACCGCCAGTACACTTTCTGTGAGCGCCTGTTCAAGACTGTCATAGCGACTATGATGCTCATATACGTCAAATGCATGGATTGCAAGCATTTTGACCCGAGATTCGTCATAATCACGATCTCCCACTATTGCCAAGTGTTCGATTCCCATCGTCTTCATCGCCCTGCATACCGAACCGATGTTGGCTCCGTCTTGGGGTTCGACCAGCACGATCTGTATCCTATTAAGATTTTGTTGCTGTCCCATCGAAGAATTCATATCAGATATTGCATGATTATCCAAGGTGCCCTATAGTGTTTATATGTCGGAATTGACCCAAAAATCACGTGATGCAGGCAAAACTGCTCTAATAATTATTGCTGTAATTCTCGTTTCAGCTGCGATGAAAATCGCAGGGTCCGTGACATTGCCGTTGGCAATTTCCCTCTTTTGTTTTTTATTGTTCAACCCATTGCTCAACAAAATGGAAAAGGTGAAAATTCCCAGATGGATGGGAATAGTCATCGTCATGTTGCTGCTCTTGGTTATATTGCTTTTAGCCGGTTGGTTCTTTTTCTTTTCAGTAGATTTGCTAGTTAAACGGTTACCGATGTATATCCGAAGGTTTTCCATTATCGATCTATGGTTGGCCGATTTGTTAAATCTGGAATCAGGTACCAGTTTCCTTTCCTATATGAATTTTGATTGGCCTGGATTAATAGTGAGTAGCCTTTCGCAGGTTTCGAGCAAAGCGATAAATATTATTTCAAAAGCATTCTTAGTCTATATCTTTGTGCTGTTTTTGGTCTTGGAGCGGCAATCATTGATACCGAAATTGAAAGTTGCGATGCCTAGCCGGAAAGGAATGCGTTTGGCGGTGCTTTTCGAACGGGTAAATCGTCAGATCTCGAAATATCTGCTGCTTAAGGCATTGATTAGCGTCGGTACGGGAGTGTTGTTTTACCTTGCGGGTTTAGCCACCGGTCTTGATTTCGCGTTGATGTGGGGAGTGCTGGCTTTCGTCTTCAATTTTATTCCCAGCATAGGATCGATCGTAATCACGGCACTTACCATTATTATGGCAATTTTACAATTCTTCCCCAACTGGCCAAACATTCTTTATGTCGCCGTATTGATGACATCGATACAGATGGTGTTGGGCAACATATTGGATCCCAGGATACAGGGCGTGCAATTGAATTTGAGTCCATTCATCATACTTGTATCATTGTCATTCTGGGGTTTCATCTGGGGCATCGCGGGCATGTTTCTTGCTGTTCCGCTCACATCGATCATCCAAATATTATGTGCTAATGTGAAAGGACTGCAAAATGTTGCAGTGATGTTGGGTAGTGGCAAAGCCTATCGAATACAATACAAAGAAGAACGCCGGAAACAGCAACAACGTGTCGCAGAACGTCGGAAGATGCGTGAAGAGCGCAGGATAAAAAGAAATAATTCTCATAACGGGAAGAACGATACACCCCAGGAACCATGACAACAGCAGCCGACAAATGGAATCTCGAACCATACGCTTTCAACTCGATGACCCCAATTGAGCAAGATTGTGCATTAGGAGCCTTTTCTGATTTCATTTGGTTGTTCTATGGTGCACAGAAGAGAAATTTCCCTTGGAGAGATACGAAGGATCCATACAACATACTCCTATCAGAGATGATGTTACAACAAACTCAGACTAGCAGGGTATTACCTAAATACCTGCTCTTCATTGAGACCTGGCCAAACTTCCAGGCTCTTTCCAATGCCCCTCTGACCGACATCCTCAAGTATTGGCAAGGTCTTGGTTATAACAGACGGGCTTTGGCATTAAGTGAAATAGCGAAAAAAAGTGAAGCGTTTGGTTGGACGCTGCCACCTGACCAGCAGAAACTGCAAACTCTTCCGATGGTAGGACCGGCTACGAGTGCTGCCATACTGGCATTCGCCTACAACCGACAATCAATCTATCTCGAAACAAATATTCGCAGGGTATTGATCCACCAATTTTTCAATGAAGAAGAGCAGGTTTCGGATCGGCAACTGAAGGACTTGTTATTCAGGATGGTGCAACTTCAATCAGATTATCGAAACTGGTACTATGCCTTGATGGATTACGGTGCGTATCTTGCAAGATTATTGCCAAATCCCAACCGGAGGAGCTTACATTACAAAAAGCAGGGTGAGTTTAAGAATTCAAACAGACAAATCCGGGGATTATTACTGACTGTTTTTACCGAACAAGGACCTGTGACCAAACAACAGCTCTATCATCAACTTCCATTTGAGGATGAGCGAATCGATTCTTGCATCGAAGCTCTCCTAAAAGAAAAATTCATTGCAAGACGTTCAAAAATGTCAGTGGCTGAAAAAGATATCCGGTACGGAATTGTTGCCGATGAATAACTTCAATGATACCTTTCCAAGGGAGTATGGTTTTCTAATTGACGTGCTATACTATTCATGATCGTTATGCTGAGCTTGAGACATACCGATCGACGGTATGAGGAGGAATTATATGAAGAGGAATGCATTGGTAGTGTTGTTTGCGGCAGTGCTGATAGTGCTGTTTACCCTATCGTCTTGTGCCACGACACAAAAAGAACTACTTGTCACGACCACCATAGCACCATCCGCTGAAGAACAGGCAACTCCTCCCGTTGAGCAGGAAGAACTTGAAAAACCCGTGGTTCCCGAAACACCGGCTGTTGTTGAAACGGAACGCGTTGAAGTGGCTGTAATCAAAGAAGTAGTAACGCCTGTGGAAGCTGCGAAAAAACCAGAGATATTACCGGATACGCATGTTCGCTTTGTGGCAAGCGGTAACATTCGCGGACAACTTTTCCCGTATGATGTGTTGACCGGACATACTGATTCCCATTCCCAATTGTATTTCGGAGCAGCTATCGAACAGATGCGAACCTCAGGCCCTCCGATGGTACTGCTCGACTTGGGCAATGTACTACAAGGCTCGGCCGAAGTGTATTATTCAAATTACTTTTCAGATGATTCGCACATCATTGCCACTGTGATGAATGAGATAGGCTATGATGCGATGACTTTTGGCAACGAAGATCTGGAAACAGGATCGCAGGTGTTCATGAATGTCGCCAAGCAATTGCTGGTTCCGGTTCTTGCTGCCAATTTTGTCGATGCGGAAACAGCAGAACCGTTAGGGATGCCGTATGCGATCATTGAAAAGGGTGGGGTCAAGATTGCTGTGCTAGGTTTGGTTGATCCTCACACATTCTCTTGGTTGCCTGAAAATTACTATGAGGGAGCTCGGTTTGAAGATCCTTCTATCTCTGCAAAGAAATGGATTGCAATGTTGCGCGATACGGAACAACCGGCAATCATTGTCGGTTTGCTAAACGGGGGAACAACAGAACTTGAAACACATCCTGCGATATCGCTTGTCAATGCTGTCGAGGGTTTTGACCTGATCTTCACTACCGATGCCGCAATCGGCGAAGCCCAAGATCCGCTTGGCACTGTGGTTCCGATAATTGGAGTTGACGATAGCCCGGCACGGCTGACGGTAGCCGATGTCCATTTCTCACAAGACACTGCCTCTGGTGCGTATCTAGCGGTAGAAATTGTAGGATCGGCAATTCCGGTCGAAACAATTGAACTTGACTCGCGAATTCTTGACCGGGTGGAGCAATTTCAAACTGATGTTGCTGAATGGCTCGATGGCGTGGCAGGAACATTGGGTTCAAGCATATCATCCCGAGATGCTATGTTCGGTGATTCGAAATATATGGATCTTATCCATACGTTGCAACTCAACGCCTCGCAAGCCCAAGCCTCACTATCCGGAGTACCGGCATTTGATGCACAGTATGAGCAAGGTCCGATAACCGTTCGCCAGTTATTTGAGGCATATCCGCGTGAAGAACACCTTTTTGTGTTGGATCTGACCGGAGATCAGCTAAAAGCAATCCTTGAACAATCGTACGGGAATTGGCTCAACACGATGGTTACCCTGAATGACGATCTGATTCTTTTTGCACACGATGCATCGGGAAAGCAGATAGTTGATCCGCTCACCAACACATATAAGACAACCGTGCCATTCAATGAGTATATCAGTCTTTCTGGTCTCAGCTATGTCGTTGAAATCACGCGTCCGGTAGGTTCTAAGGTGACAATAAAGACAACTTCGGCCGGAGTCAGGTTCGATGGCCGGAAACAATATACGGTCGTGATTCCTTCAAGCTTGATAAGAAACGAAAACGGGTTTCTTGCTTCGGCAGGTTTGACCACGGACGATACAAAGAAAGCAATTATCGGTTTTGTCGACAAAGATGTCAGGCGTCTGCTCATCGAACAACTATCTGAAAAAGGAACGATAGTTCCCGCTGTCGACAAAAACTGGTTGGTAATCCCCAGTCTCTGGGCGGATCGGGGAGCTAAAACGAGTAATCCGAAATTGTTCAATGTACAGAACTGATTCGGCGATCGAGGCGGACATGAGAGCTCTGCCCTGATTTGACTGTTGTCATGGTAGCGTATTCTTTTTCTCCGGTCAGTCCTCGAATGCCAAGCTGGCAGCGGGTGCCTGGACTATTTGGGATAATAAGGTTGAAACGCGACTTTCTCTCGGACAGCTTGAACATATCGCTGTCGATATTGTGTGTATGCAAGGACAACTGCATCCTCAACTCTGGAAACCGGTGTTGCTCCTTGCCTGTGCCGATCATGGCTCGGTTGCTCTTTTGTGCTAAAAACAACTGCGATCGCGTCGACCATCAGTATTGCGATTCCCTGTTTGTTTCTCATCCTGCTTGGCTATCTACTGGTCGTTATTGCTGTAACAGGACTGGTTACGACGATCATCATCGCCCGGATAAGGTGCAAAACATTACAGGAATTACCGGTGATGTATTGGGTCGACAGTTGAATTATCGGAATGTGTTGTGGTATTGGCTTGTTCATTGGCCATTCGTTTGATTTAGACTTGCAAATGCGTTAGGTTCGGATAATACTGAACCATTGAAACTTGAATCAGGGAGGCATGGTATGGAAAAAGTAAAATGGGGCATCTTGGGAGCAGCAAAAATCGCACAATTTCGGATTGTTCCGGCTTTGCATCGAAGTACGTATTGTGAACTTGTCGCAGTTGCTTCACGAAATCAGCAAAAAGCAGACGAGTTCGCCAAAAACAATAATATTCCAGTTGCCTATGGCTCTTACGAACAGCTGCTAGACGACCCCTTAATCCAAGCGGTCTATATTCCGTTACCGAACCATCTGCATGTAGAATGGATAGAAAAGGCTGTGAAGAAAGGGAAACATGTCCTTTGTGAAAAGCCTTTGGCTCTTTCGGTTTCAGATGTTGAGCGGCTGATAGCATTACGTGACTCGACAGGCCTATTGATCGGCGAAGCTTATGCGATGTTGCATCAGCCTCGTTTGCATCAGTTGAAACGTCTTTTCACCACAGGGGAACTCGGTAAACTGGATAGTGCCCATGGTTGTTTTTACCTCTACAACCGCGACAAGAATAATGTCCGCAATAAATACGAAAAAGGCGGTGGCAGTTTATGGGACATCGGCGTATACCCGATAGCCACGGGACGATGGATGTTCGGTGAAGAGCCTGTCGAAGTCTCTTGCACCATGGAAATCGACGAGCAATTTAATGTTGATTACCATGTGACAGGGTGGCTACGTTTCCCGTCGGGAAGCCATATGTCATTCGTATGCGGTATGAGATATCCTGATCATACGCATATGTCTTTTTACACAGAAAATCACCGATTGGAGGTTCCATCGACGTATTTCAGCGACAACGAAACGCAAAACGTGATTCAAACCTACAAAGGACTTACACCTGCAAAAACATATGAATTTGAGGTAGTGGACCAATATTCGTTTGAATGTGACAATTTCGTATTGGCAATGCAAAAGAAACAACCTTTCCAAGGTTCGCTTGAACATACCCTTGCACAGACAAAAGTACTCTTGGCACTGTTCGAATCAGCAAAGCTTAAAAAAGTAGTGGAGTTGTAGGATGCGAATTGTCTGTCTGGATTTGGAAGGTGTCCTTGTTCCTGAGATATGGATTAATGTTTCAAAGAAAACAGGCATCGAAACATTAAAACTCACTACCCGTGATGTTCCTGATTATGATGAGTTGATGCGATATCGAATCAACATCTTGAATGAGCATAAATTGTCCTTGACCGATATTCAGGATGTGATCGCCACGATGGAACCGTTTCCCGGGGCGCTCGAATTTCTCGATTGGTTGCGTCAGCGAACACAAGTGATAATTTTGAGCGATACATTTACCGAATTCGCACAACCCCTTATGAGAGCTCTGAGATGGCCGACCTTATTCTGTAATAACCTGAAAATCGATGCTCAAAATATGATAGTGGGCTACTCGCTCCGCATGCATGACGGAAAAATGCATGCGGTTAAAGCGCTCCAGTCGATCGGGTTCACCGTATTTGCAGCAGGAGATTCTTACAATGATCTGTCAATGATACGCCAGGCCGATGCGGGAGCTTTGTTTAAAGCTCCCGATACTATCGTACTTGAACAACAATCGTTACCCCATGCCAAAAATTATGACGAGTTCAAGGCTTTATTGATTGATTTTTTGTCACCGAGTATGTAAAGAAACGCTTATCGTATCAAAAGGGAAAAATTATGCTTGACGGATTGCGATTTCGCATCCATCTTTAATGATACGATTTCAGATTGAATACATCTCATGTGGCCAAAAGGTTTGGTACATGGGTTGTATCCGATCATGGAGGCTTGTTATGGAAGAAACATTCAATGCCGAGATGGAACGTCGGCTGCTGGAGCTCAGAAAAGAGATCTTGGAAAGTATCGCTGCCGAGGATGAGGATTTTCGGGCAATGATCAATGCCATGGGCATCAAGGATCTGGGGGATGTTGCCTCAGATGACATTACGAGCAAGAAAATGGAAGCCCTGAACCTTCATGCTGCCAATCGTTTGAAAAGCGTGGAAGCAGCTCTTACCCGCCTGAAAAACGATAGATACGGTGTTTGTTTGCAGTGTGGAAAGAAAATACCTGAAGAACGACTTAGAGCGATACCATATGCAGTGCTATGTGTCGAATGTAAAAGCATAGAAGAGGGTACGAAACGCAGAAGTTGGTAATTCCAATTTCCGATGCCAATAGTTCGTTACAAAACCTCTGGTTGCAGCCAGGGGTTTTGTAGTTCTCTGCCAATAGTAGTCGAAGGGCCATGGCCGCAGAGCACTTTCGTATCATGAGGGAGCACTAATAATTTTTCCCGGATAGACGATACTATTGAAGACATGCTTCCCCCGGGAACGTCGGTTCTCCCGATAGTTCCGGCAAAAAGCGTGTCCCCGGACAGCAACAGATGTTCTGTTTCCATGTAGTAGCAAACCGAGCCTGACGTATGGCCTGGAGTATGGAGTATTTTGATCAAAATAGCAAAATCATCGATGACCTGTCCATCGGAAACAACGTCGGTCGGTTCTGGAAGATTATATAAATAAGGTTCGAATAACTTTACATTGTAAGGATCGAATGCTTTCACCATCTGTAATTGATTCTTCCCACCGCTTTTACCCAACATGCAAGCTTCCTTTGGATGGACAAAGATCCTGATGTTTTCAAAGGAACTCACCAATTTGGGTAAGGCCATCACATGGTCCCAATGAGTATGGGTAAGAAACACTGCCGCAGGACGAACGCCTAATGCGGCAAGTGTTTGGATGATGCGATCACTTTCGAAGCCCGGATCTATGATTATTGCTGTCTGATCGAATACAAGCACATGACAATTCGTCCGGTAAGGGCCTACGGCAAGACTTGAAACCCGCATATAATCTATTCCTTGTTGGAATAAGTGACGGAGGCCACCCTGCCTTTTATCTCCATACCGTTAAGTTTCGCAATCGCTTGCTCGGCGAATTGTTCAGGCAGCGTAACAAATGAGTACTTGTCATGAACCCGAATCGAATAGATGTCATCACGGCTGATTCCCAATTGAGATTGTAACAGTTGAGAAAGATCCTTGGCATATAAACGCTTCATCTTTCCGATATTGATATAAAGGGTTTTTGCTCCTTCGGGAACAACAATCGGTTGACGCTGCTTTTTTGATTGCCCGCCGACATCATGTTTCATTTCTTGCTTTTTCTGACTGACGTTATCCGAGACTTTATCATGAGCGGATTTTTGTTTTCTTATACGTTCATTGGTTTTGGTTTGACCGATCTCCGGTCTTCCACTATTCAATAATTCTCGCAACAGGTATGCGGTAAAATATCCGCGTCGCATAAATGGAACGTGCTTTTTAATAATTTTCTTCAATTCATCAAGTTGTTCTGGATGAGGATCTGCGAGAAGCTTGGATGTGATCACATCAATCTTCCCGGCAAGTACTTCATGTGCATCCGGGGGGCTTTTCATTTCGTCATTCATGAGTAAGGTCTCCTTGGTGTAGATAATGCTATTCTCCGTTTCTGGAGAAATGATAGTGATGATTCGCGTTTTGATTTGCGTCCAATAACGGAACTCGCTCATCATCAAATTGATTTCCTCAAGAGAAAGGCGGCATGCGACAACCGTAGCCTCATCGGTGATGGGCATGACTGTTCTCAGGTCATGGCTTTCTTTGAAATCAAGAAATAGTGGAGACAGGTGAGGAACACCCTGTTCCAACGAAACCTTCAGGTTATCGCGAAATTGTTTGTCATTGCAAATCACCACGTGTTGTTGCGAGGGATAGGCATACAATATATCCATCACCGTCTCAGTATCAACGCACTCGGTCTTTATGGATACATGTAGATGTTCCGATCGTTCCCAATCGGGGCGTGCGATCACAAGCGATTTCGGAATCACTTCCTGAGGATCCCTATGAAGATGGGACAGATCATCCACAAAGCATTCGACTTCGGCTTTTCGATCCAATTTGGTGATTATGTATTCCAAATCATCTCCAAATACCTTCTGCCTTAGATCGAACTCTTCTTCTGACTCACCGGGTTGTTGTTTGAACGCAAATACCGCAATCAAGTATTTTGTGTTTCCAAGTACGATATTGTCGCGCCTGATATGATCAATCGCCCTAATCGTAGTGGTCACCAAGACACCTGTGTTGCTTGCCAAGGCCGACAAGTCTTCACGGGGGCTTTGATCCTCATTCAAACAAGCGAAGGAAGTACAAAAAATCGAGTTATCACCATTGTTGGCTTCTGATAGATGTTCATGTGAGAGCAACACTAAGACTCGAGGTCGTTCCGCAATCAATTGTTTTGAAATCTTGCTGTTAGCTTTTATTCGTTGCATCAACTGTTGGGTACGAAAAGCAGCTACATCAAAACAACTTTCGCCCGCTTCTATAAACAGCGGAAGACGGTGCTTCGATGTAGTAAGCTCGGTCAGTTTGCTCTGAAGCTGGGGAGGTATCGTAATTTCTGTCATTCCTCCCCCATGGGATTGCCGTTCATGCGGTGCTCTTTTCCATCAACTGACTTTCAGGATATAAGGAGTGGCTTGCTTTGTCAAGGAACGGTGTTTATGCTATCATGAGTAGCGTTACCTAAAGGACAAGGAGTGTGTATGGGCCGACTGCACAATCAGATAGAGGCTGTTAGACGTGAGATTGCCGCAGTTGATAAAGACCTTGAATTACTCTTTGCTGATTACGGAATGTTGGTATTTCGGTTGGACACTGCTCCAACGGATGGTCGTTTCACCCAGTATTTTCAGGAATTGAAAAAAGTTGTGGGTGATTACGAGGTGCTGCAAGAACGGATTGCCCATCTGAGTGGGATCGAACAACAATTGGATAGCGCGTCTAGTCGGATAGTTCAATTGAAATCCATGATGACCCAAGCCAGAAAACAGCTAGTTCTCGTCTATAGCCGCATCGGTGCCATAGCGTGGGAAGAATCTACGAATAATGTAATTGCGGAAGAAGTCTCCATACTCTTGCCGGACAAGAAACTTGATGATGCCATAGTTGAACGATTGAAAAAACGAGATGAAGCTCTTTCGACGATGGCAGAAGAAAAACCATGGCTGACCTCGGTTCCTTTACGGATAGAGAAAGTGTTGATACACCGTCAACTCGAAAAGATGGAAAGAGAAACAGAACGGGTGTTGATCGGTCTTGGCAAGGATATCGCTCAAAAATCAATGATAAGCCGATTACATAGCAACCTCATCAATCAATTGGAACAAGAATACGCATCAATCTCGCATGATCTTTCACAATGGGAAGAGGAGATGGAGTTATTGAAAAATGCCATTTCCAAAAATCGTCATGAGCTCGTACAAGCCGGAGTGGCAGGACCTGTCGCAAAGAAAATTGAAGAAGCCAACGAAACTCTGAAAGTAACATCAGAGAGGATGAGATCATTTGCATGTATCTATGGAAAAGAGACTTTTCGTTTTGAACATGAATGGCACGTCCATGGTGCGACAGTTGAAAAAGTCCATTGCCAGAACCAAATAAAGCGTCATGTAAGAAAAAGAATGCAATTGGAGAATACTGTCATCGCACTGGAAACGGAAATTGAAATTAATGAGCAGCTGCTGCTGATTGGGCAAGATGAAGAAAAAATCAAACATTTGCATCAAATGATTGGTCAGTTCAATCGACAGATTGTTGAATTCGAAGTCAGCATCCGGGAAAAGCGAGAAAAAATTGCCAATCTTAAGGCAAATCTTGAAGATGCCGATTATAGTAGCATAGATACCCGGGAGCAATAATGGATCGGCCACATTCACGGCGTACTTCTGAAGAAGTAAACGCCAAACAAGCTGAATTCCAAACACTGGACAATAAAATTCGGGGTTCGGCATTTACTGCAAAAGTCCCCACCAGAGAAGATGCGATGAAGAAGGTGCAAGAGAAGAAGAAAGCGAATGAGATCGAACGGCAATCCAAGGCCAAGATAATCGTGGCTCCTTCAAAGAAAAGTGAGAAAAAAGATACGGCCAAATCGCCGAAAACTCGTGTTGAGAATAAGAAAAGTGGAAGTTCCAAAAAACAATCCTCTACTTCGACACCTGCAAAAATAAGTAAAACGACAAAGGCAGCAAAGCGTACAAGTAAATCGAAAACAAAGGCCAAACGTAAGTTGAACATTCAAATGTCAATGAGAATGTTTATCGCCTTGGTGTTGATAATCGCCGTTTTGGCCGGGGCTCTCATCGCACAGACCTATATGGCAAGAAGGAATGTGCGATCGTCAACTCCTGTTGTTACTACCGAGGGCACTATCACGATAGTGTCGGGGATGAGCGCCCGACAGATTGCCAGAGTGTTGGAACAGGCAAACATCGTCGACAATAGTAACAGGTTTGAACGGTACCTTGAGCTGAACGGTCTAGATACGCGGATTCAGAGCGGAACTTTTACGTTCGAAGGTCAGACTGATTATGAACAAGTTGCCAAAGTGATAACTCGTGCGATCAAACCGACACAATCGATAACGATATTCGATGGGTTCACATTAAAAGAGATAGATGAGTTGCTAGTGCAAAAGAATCTTGCCTTTCCGGGAGATTTCCTGAACTGTGCTGAAATTGTCGCAACTTCCAACGCGCTTCCTTTTTCGGAGGGATGGTTTCTCAGCGGCCAATACGATATCTCGGATACTGACATATCGATGACACTAGCTTCTGATATGCACGGGGCACTTATCAATGTGATCAGCAGGAATGCCGAAGCCCTTGAACACCTGGACAAATCCCTCGTTGACATAATCATCGTTGCTTCGATGATTCAACGTGAGACACAGAATCCTCAGGAGATGCCCTATATCGCAGATATCATCTACAGGCGTATGGATATGGGAATGACACTCGGTATCGACGCCACTCTCCGTTATTACCTTGATGCTTGGGATAGGCCTCTCACGGAGGCTGACTTTAATGCGAATACCCCTTATAATACACGTAAGGTCAAAGGCCTTCCCCCGACAGGTATCGGCTCCGTGGGTCTCAAGGCATTGGAAGCCGCGTTGCGTCCTCAAAGGAATGATTGGTTGTATTATTTGCACGATAAAGACGGACAGATTCACTATGCTGTGACCTTGGACGAGCATAAACTTAACATTGAGTGGTATTTATAATGGAAACACAGTTGCATTTAGTATTGGAAGGCAAGGAACATCTCTATGCTCCCTGCGAAGTCTCGTTGCATACCCATAGCCATTATTGCGGTCATGGATCCGGAGATATCAAAGATTTTGAACGCTCAGCCAGGACAAAAGGTTTAAAAGTCATCGGATTTTCAGAACATTGTCCTTTGCCAAACGATAGATGGAATAATACAAGAATGGAGTGGCAACAGCTCGGACAGTACATGACAGACGTGGAAGACGAACAGCGACATTCGAGTCTCGTGGTCCTGAAAGGGATGGAGTGCGATTATCTACCCGAGTACCATTCGTTCTACCAACAGGAAATGCTTGGCACGTGGGGATGCCAATATCTTATCGGTTCGATCCATTATATAAACTCAGAAACTAGAAAAGATTTTTCAATTCATAAAGGGCCTATGACCTCCCACGATCTGATTCGGTACACGGAGCATTATATCGATATGCTTGAAAGCGGGTTGTTTTTGTTCGGAGCCCATCCCGATGTGTTCGGGTATTCATATTTCGAATGGGATGATACGGCTCTCTCGTGTTCTAAAGCCATCATTGAAGCGGCTTCTTCACTTAAAGTTCCCCTTGAAATCAATGCGAATGGCTTTAGAAGAGGTGCAATACTTTCACCCAAAGGGTATGTTCGCCCCTATCCGTTACGCCAATTCTGGGAGATTGCTTCTGACTATGATATCGTGGGGGTAGTCTCATCGGATGCACATCACCCGAATGATGTTATCGATTCGTGCGATACGTGTATTGCATTTGCCAAAGAGCTTTCGATACCACTGGCGAGCCTGCACATATCCACAGACAAAAATAGTATGATAAAGCCACAATATGTTGTTGCGTGAATGGTTGTAATTTTCCAACCGATGTTGTATGGTAACTATCGTCGATTTTTGATAACTATATCGCCGGCGTGGTGAAATTGGTAGACACGATAGACTCAAAATCTATTGGGGGCAACTCTGTATCGGTTCGAGTCCGATCGCCGGTAAAGAATGTTTGAATCCATCCTTATCGGGTGGATTTTT
>JAAYIV010000010.1 GCA_012523305.1 Spirochaetales bacterium | reverse complement strand
TAAAAAATCCATCTTTGTATTGGATTGATGCTTAATAAATAATACATACATACATAAATTCAATGAATTATCGTCAAATTTTTTCATCGTACTCCAATTCTTAATCCATTAGATCTTATCATAAGCGGGGGGCTCTTAAGTTGAGCCCCCCGTGCATTTTTTTAGTAGTTTGTCTTTACTTCTTTGCAAAGTAATTTTACATGTTTTCCGATATGTCGATACAACATTTCGGAATACAGTTGTTCCTGCTGTCTCCAGATTCCATATAGCTTGTCTTTGAACACATAGTCACCTGACGGAGTCTTTGTTGATAAGATCGGACCGTAGGTGATATGGATCAACTGGCGTGCATCATTATTATCGAACAGATTCACCAATTCCTTGTCAGGAAGACTGGCCAAATTCGGGATTCTGGATAGATCGGTACTCACATGATAATACTTTGTCACTTCGCTGAATTTCGAAAGGGCGAATGCATGTATTTCCCGGTAGAGTTTAGGATCGACCATTGCAATCAATTTCATGGCTTCCAGCCAGTTTGTTCCTGCGGTCTTCACATGGAAACGACCATGGGTATGCTTACCGAAAGCAGTGAATACCGAAAACTTATCAGAACCCGAATGAAGGCTGAGTTTATAACCGAAATGGCGTGCTATTGCACAATGAACAATCAATTCTTCTTCAAACTGTTTCAGGTCTCCTATATAGTCCACTCCTTTTTGGAATTCTCCACAGAACCTTGGGGCTATCGTTGCGAAGGAGACGCCTCTCTCGCGCAACTCATTGGCAACGAAAAAGTGTTGGAGAGGTGTGGTGGGAGTAGTCGTTTCGTCAATCGAAATCTCAAAATCAGCAACATATGTCCCATCTTTGAAGAAGGCTTCATAGATTGAAGAGGCAAAGTCTAAAACACCATGATATACCGCAGCCATCCGCACCAGTGATTCATGGTCAAACGTGAGTACTATCCCGTCTTCCAACTGGAATGATTTGTTCAGATAGCGGTCCCTAAGCTTCGCTTCTAATGGGTGTTTCGCTTCAACTTCATCCAAAGGCAATTGTTCGGCATCGTTGCGCATATGCTCCGAACAGTCCAAAGTAATCATCGTAAATCCCAGGTCCAAGGCCATCTTTACTTCTTCGACTTTCTTCAGGTGATCGCCATCGGCTCCAAAGCCTTTCCTGTATCCCTCTCTGAAAACAGCAAACGTAGCACTGTCCAACACGTCTTTATATGTTCGTTGAGTCAAATTAAGTTCACGGATTGATTGTTGGGCGAGAATTGGGAAAATATCGAATTCTTGAAATACCCTGATGTGGCCGAATCCAGCGATTCCAAGTCGATCGCCCACACCCATGGTACGTTCTTTGCCTAATACTTTGATTGGAGCTGTAAATGGAAATAATTTTCTTAGATTTTCAGCGTTACCGTGTGTTAGCGGTGCCGCTGTACATCTACATCCTTCGGTTTCAAACTCCAACCCGGAAAATCCATAATCATCTCCGACTGTGACGATAATGTCATGATCCTCTTCTTTCGCCATAAACACTGCTCCGCCTTCAATCATGTTGATTGAAAACGGATATACCCCATATTCTTCAGGATCGACCTTAGCACCCAATAATGGGATAAAAGTTTGGTAATCTTTCATTCATCAGCCTCCAAAAATTATAGTTAACGTAGTAGCATCGAGTTCTTTGCCAATCCAATTAGAATGTACCATGAACTGTGTGGAAAGACATCAATATTCAGGGAAGTCCTTAAATTTCCTTTCAAGCGACTCCGGATTTGGCCAATCATTCTTTCTTCGAGGAAGGATAATCCGTTTGGCATGTAAATCTTTCAATCCATGCTGAAGCATCGGACCATCGGTTTCCTGCAAGAGTCGTTGCTGCACATGCACGATATAATCGGAGTCGACTCCCAAAAGATTGCAATCAAAAGCAGCATGATGAATTTTACAGAGAGAAAGGCCATTATTGACAACCGGTATGCCTTCGTCATCGGAATCGGGAATAATGTGTGCTGCATCCAACAATTGGGGATGATGTAAATTACACATCGCGCACCGCTCATCGTATGCATGAATGACGATTTCCCGAAATGCACTTTGGTGCAGTCGATGACGAGTCTCAACCATCGCATAACGCCTGACCTCAACAGGTGACAATTCAATCGATGCCCATGGAACATGGGGTTCGACAGTACGAAATGCGGGGTCGATGGTGGCTAACACATACAGTTGTTCGGGATGGTCCTCGATTATTAGCACTGGCCATATTGCTTGATAAAGATGATTGCGAACTTCTTTGAAAAATATGAGTGGAGTCCGGGTTTCATAAGCCTTTCGCAACTTCTTATTATCCCAGTGATTGGCATCCATACCCCTATAAGCATAGATGATAGTACCGTCTTTGCTGATTCCGTCCAGATTATAAGGTCCTTCGGTCCTGGATGTAATTGAAATAGGACAATCAAATCCTCTGGGTGTCCATATGCCTGTTTGACCTTTCAGTGTGATTCTCTGTCCCTTCCATTCAAATCCTTCGGCGAGTATCCGTCCCGGAATCAGTTCATTGAAACGTTCATAATCAGCAAGGTATCTGAACGCGGCATATCTGATTTCAGTCTCCCAACTCATATGTGCAGCATACTATGCTACTTTTTACCCGTAAAGCTTTTTAACAAATAGATTCTGTATAGAACATGATTTTACTTATCAAATCGGTGTTATATAGCTATAGTAAGCACATGACAGCTAGACAGTTTTTCAGGATCGTGGAAATCAGGACGAAGATTATCAGCATGGCGACTTTCATATGTGCAAGTTTGTATGCCGTGTATGATTCAGGCTCATGGTCGTGGTTGCGCTTCTTATTGATGGCTGTCGCAGTGTTGTGTGTCGATATGGGTACGACCGGGTTCAATAGCTACTACGACTATATAAACGGCACCGATAACAAACACTATAATTTGGAAAAGGATAAAGTTTTGGTTCATGACGGGGTAAATCCCCTAGCCGCACTGATCATTTCATTAGGGCTGTTCGGCTGTGCGGCCATACTTGGCCTGATGTTGGCGTCGATGACTTCTTGGTATCTTATCCTAGCCGGCGGAGCGTGTATGCTTGTCGGTTATGCTTATACCGGGGGGCCGTTTCCAATCTCACGCACGCCATTCGGCGAACTGTTCGCCGGATTGTTTCTCGGGACAATTCTTTTTCTGATTACCTATTTTGTCATAAGTGAATCGGTGACATTGGCGGCAGCTTTAGCTTCGATACCGTTGTTGTTGCTCATCGCGATGATATTAAGTATCAACAATGCCTGTGATCATGATGCCGATATCATCGCAGGAAGAAACACCGTTGCAATTTTCTTGGGGAAACGCATCAACAAATGGGTATTAAGAACACAACTTATTATCGGATACGCATCTGTTCCGATCTTAGTGGTTTTCTCAATCTTTCCTTATACGGTTGTACCGTTTTTTTCCATAGCATCTATCGTTGCGGTAAAGGAATTCATCACCATGGAGAAAAGAGGATTCTCTTTAGAAACAAAGGGACCTTCGATGGGTGGTATTTCAAAAATATTCTTGTCCCTTGTCTTCAGCATGATCTTGGGTTTGGCCTTGGCATTGTTACTCTTATAAAAACAGCGATTTCCCTATCGTTTTGTCAACTGCAAAACCCGTCGGACAAATTCGTCATTGCTATAATTTTCTACATTGAACGCTGGAATATTCATGCCATCTACCGTGTGTATCCTAGGGGCCAGAGGAACAGACGTCCTGAGGAAGGAATACCCTGCATTTCTCACTGCTTCTATTAACTGTTGATTGCCGGCACCGCTACCGAAGGGTAAGGCCAGGACGTCGATAGTCTCACCGATTTCTTTTTCCAAAATACGTTTTGACTCGTTCAGCTCGAACAGAAGCTGGTCATGTTGTATCTCGCCCAGATACTGATGGCTGAACGAGTGTGATTCAAATGAAAATAATGCGACATCTTTGTTATTCCGGTAGTCATTCATTTCACGGATTTGATCCCAGCTCATATATCCGATCTCACCTATGTACGAAGGGACAATGAAGAATGTGGCCTTGATGTCGTATTCTGTTAATAATGGATATGCAAGGGCATACATTGAAAGATCCCCGTCATCGAAGGTGATGATCGCAACATCAGTAGTAACGTCCCTATCTTTTGCCAGGATACGCTGAAGCTCATCAAAATCAATGATCTCAAAATTTCTTTTTAGGAAAAGCACATCATGTTCAAAATTATAGATGTCCCGATTGTACACATTACCCGTGCGCCCAAAGACCAGATTGTGATACATCACTACCAATAGTTTGGGATCGCTTCTAGCAGGAGGCTTCGGTATCTGGGAATAAGGATCTACTGTCCTCACGCTGATGGATGATCCGGTCGTAGGTTTCCAATAACGAACCGCTGGAACTGGCTGTGAATCATTTCCATAAGCAAATGATGAACAGATGAGCAATAGAAAAGCCGTGCTAATGATTCTCACAATTTGATTGCCCATAAAAGTTCCTTGCCAATTACAATTCTTTTAAGATACGGATTCTCATCATCACGAAGTAAAGAATGATTGAGAATACACCTGAAATCAAAAAGATCACAGGCACCGGTGCGATTTTTGCAGCAATCGAGCTTAATAACGCTCCCAACGGCATGGCCGCTACCAATATTGCATTGGTAATCCCTCCGAGTCGACCCATCAAATCTTTATCAATATGGCGCATGAACGCCGCACTGAAGATAACATTTTGAACTCCGACTCCGATTCCCATAATCACTAAAAGTGAAATCATTACCGCAAGTCTGAGTATAATTCCTGGTATATTCGGTATTTGCCATAAAGCAGATACTATGATTGAAACAATTACACCCCCGCCAATAAACAGTTTTTTTCTCCCCAGCACATCTATCTTGGGGGTAATAAAGGAACCCAAAGCCATTCCAGCCACCAAAGCAAGTTGGATCGCAGATAACATTTCCGGGCCACTGTGAAGATTATCAACCACATAAGCCGTGCTGAGAGCATTCAAAGGAACCATGGCGAAATTCATAAACATTCCCAAGAAGATGATTATGATCAGCAAATGGTTTGATCTCAAATAGTGCAAGCCCTCTACAAATCCCTTTTTTACACTTTCAAAATTCTGCTTTATTTCGCTTTTATGTTCTTGGATTTTTATTGCAGAGATGATTAGCGCTGATAGCAAAAACGTGGCGGCATCGATAATCAATGCCCCATAGCTTTTTACCAGGGCGATTATCGAACCTGCACTCGCCAAACCGATGATCTCACAAATTCTCCCTAATGTTGAATTCAGTGCTGTTCCCACGGTATATTTGTCACGATCGAGGAGCTTGGGCACGATTGCCAGCCCTGCAGGCACTCTGAACGCTTCCAGCGTGGAATTCAATACTGTAGTAATCGCCAAATACAGTGGAGTGATCAGATCCCACATGTAGAGCAAGGCTACAGAGAGGACGACCAACCCTCTGCCGATATCACACAGTACCATAATCCTTTTCTTTGGTATGCGGTCGACTATTACCCCCGCAATCGGTTGTAGTATCATCGTAGGGATATAATTGATCGCAATTATCAATGCCATTAATGAGGCGCTCTGTGTTATTTCATAGACTATCCATGAAAATGCGATCGCATCTAAAGAATCCCCGAATCGATTTATAATATTCGATCCTATGAGTTTCAAATATTGGCGTTGATCTTTCAAGACTTTATATGAACGCTTTTCCTGTACTACCGAATCTTCCATGACAACCCCACCGCATTTATGATTGTATTGCAGTCTCCTTTCAAAGTAATAAACCGACTCAATAATTTCCATATAAATCGAGAAATCTTATGTACTCTTTTTTTTGTAGTGATTTCAAAGTTAATTACATCAAAATCAATACATAGCATGTTGACGAACAAAAATACTCTATGTAGATTTGTGTATCAGAATAACGTATTTCATAAAACTGTAGTTAAATGATTGAAAGGAGCGGGATTTTGAAAAAAACAGTTCGATCAGAGATTGATGGTATTCCAGAAAGACTGAGATCGTTCGGTGTCCGTCCCTTGACCCATAGAGTGGATGTGTATCGCTATCTGATCGAACAAAACAACCATCCGACCGCTGATATGATCCACAATGATCTGGTAAAAATATTACCATCATTATCAAAGACGACCGTATATAATGTTTTGAATCACCTCTGCGAAAAAGGTGCCGTCCACAGGGTAAATGTTGAGCAGCACGAAGCTCGTTATGATGCCATGATCCATGATCATGTCCATTTCAAGTGCAGATTATGTGGAAAGGTATACGATTTGGACGAAATACCGTTCCCTACCATTGACCCGCCGACAGATTATTCCATAGAGATTGTCCAGGTAATTATTGGAGGCATCTGTCCTGATTGCCAAACCGGTTGATGCAAGATGCCGGTTTCCGTTCTTGGATTAATCGATACATCAGGCCTTTTGATCAACAAAAGATAAGTTGCCACAATACAGTACGTAATGAATCGCAGTTGACAGTCGCACTTTAAGTTGATAATGATGATAACCATGAGCAGACGAGTGTCGATAGTAGATGTTGCGAAACTCGCAAAAACCTCGACGGCAACAGTGTCGCGAATAATTAACGATACCGGATATCCAGTGGCTAAAGAAACACGCGCACGAGTCTTGAAGGCAATCGACGAACTAAATTATCTGCCAAGCCTATCCGCTCAGAAACTACGTCAAGATTTTAGTGAGATGATCGGGTTGATCACGCGAGACGTGGCTGCTGAATTCTTTGCTGAAATCGCAAAGGGAGCCACCGAGAGGGCCATGGATCTGGGGTATCTTTCCTTCATATGCAATACAGGACGAGAACCTATGAAGGAATTCAAGTTCCATGAATTGCTATGGCGAAATCGAGTTCGGGGGATTATCCTGATCGGCGGAGGGTACAACACCGATGAATATCGGGATATGATCAACCGACAGCTTGAGCGGGCAGCCCAATTTGGTTTCAGAATGGTGACAAATACTCCCCAGGGGTTCGATATGCCATCGGTTACCATCGACCACAGGGGTGCTTTTTACTGCCTTACAAATTATCTAATCGAGAAACATCATGAAAGAATCGCTCTTCTCACATCCGACATACAGGTATTCACCAGCATAGAACATTTTGCGGGTTTTGAAAGTGCGATGCTGGAACACAACCTAACCGTTTACGAGAATCTGGTAAAGTTCCGTACATTTACCGAACAGGGCGGATACGAATCATGCAATGAAATTCTCAGACTCCCCGATCGACCGACTGCTATTTGCTGCGGCTGCGACCCTATCGCACTGGGAGCCATACGTGCGATCAATGAAGCAGGATTATCTATTCCGAACGATATCTCTGTCGTTTCATTCGGGAACACATCGATTGCCAGTCACTTATTTCCCGCGTTGAGTTGTATTGACGTTCCAAGATACAAGATGGGAGCCTTGGCGGTAGAAATGATCCTTACTGACATGTACACTCAAAATACGAATATTATTTTACCTACACGATTGATCGAGCGGGAGTCGGTAAAAGATTTGGAGGAATGATGCGCATCATAGATTGTCAAAGCCACTTATTTCATAGAGAGTATGCTGAATTTGTCACAAGGCACCCCGGTAAAATTTCTATTGGGATAGAAAACGATTTCTATTTATTACATTTCAATGAAGATGTACACATGCGAATTCGTGCGCTGGATTACAGCGTCGAAAAGAAAATCCAAGATATGGATCGCGTCGGAATTGATGTGAGTATAATCGGCTCGAATATTCCTGGACCGGAGATGTTGGCAATGGACTTGAGAAGTGAAGGAGCACGTATCATTAATAATGCTACGGCAGCGGCGTGTGCAAAGTATCCTTCTCGACTTGTGGGGCTTGCAGTGCTTCCCTTCTCTACCATCGAAGAAACGCTGGCCGAATATGATAGGGCGATCAACATTCAGAAAATGAAAGGGATTCAGCTGTATTCCCATCTCTCGGGTTTCCACGTCGATGACAAACGTTTTGAACCGTTGTTTGAACGAATTGAAAAAGATGGAACAGTCATTGTCATCCATCCGACCGTTCCCGAATGGGCTCCTTCGATTCGCGATCATTCCATGATTCCCATGCTTGGTTATATGGTTGACCATTCGTTCGCGATGCTTCGAATCATTCTCTCCGGTCTTTTGGAACGCTATCCGCTTCTGAAAATCATCCAACCCCATTGCGGAGGAGTGCTGCCTTATCTCATGCCGCGTGTCGATGAACAAACCGAAATCAAACGCCGTGGCAGAGAGCACATCAAAAAAGCTCCCAGCGAGTATTACCGTTCGGTATATCTGGATATCGTTTCTCCTTCGGCAAAAACGGCCCGGTTCGCGTTCGATTATCAAGGAGCGGATAAAATGGTGTTCGGTTCCGATCATCCTTGGATCACCCTCAAAGACATGCTGGAGGTGTTGAACCAAATGGGGCTTACCGAGGAGCAAAAAGAAGCCGTCCTCTACAAGAATGCTGCAACACTTTTTGGTTTGGAACATTGAAAACCATCAAAATTTCAATGGAAATGTAATAATTTCAATAAAAAGCCTTTCTTGAATCATATGTACGTACGTTCTAAATAAGTACTTTAAATACAAAAAAATATTTTTCTATCAATTTATCGAAATATTTTTGTTGACAGCATAGCAAACGTTTACTATGATCGTAGAAGCACACCCACCTTAGGTGTGGTGAAACAAGCAACCAATTCTTCGAGGAGGAAGATTTATGAAAAAGAAAGAAAAATGGGAGAATATTTTCCCGGCAGTATGCGTACCTCTTAATGACGACTACTCAGTCAACGAAGCGGAGTTCAGAAAGTATCTTCAATGGTTGGTGAAGTTTGATCTCATCGATGGGATCGTAACCAATGGTCATACCGGAGAAATCACATCATTCTTGCCCCACGAACGTGCCATGATCACCAAGATTGCCGCTGAAGAAGTCGGCGATAAAGTCACTATCATCTCGGGTGTCTCTGCTGAAAGCACAATCGAAACAATCGAGCACGCACTGGCAGCCCAAAAAGCTGGAGCAGATGGAATCCTCTTGATGCCCCCGCACACCTGGCTCCGCTTTGGGATGAAACAGGAGGCTGTTGTCAAATTCTTCAAGGATGTGGCGGAAGCTATCGACATCGGTATCATCATTCACTTGTATCCGGCTGGAACTAAGGCATTCTATCCTGTCGAGACAATTGTTGAATTGTCAAAGATTCCTAATGTGAAGACACTCAAGATGGGAACCCGTGACATGGCTCTGTACGAACGTGACTTGCATATTCTCAGGAAAAAAGCTCCAGAAATGACCATCCTTACCTGTCATGACGAAAACATTGTGACTACCATGTATCCCTACCCTGGTGTTGACGGTGCGCTGATCGGTTTCGGTTGCTGCATTCCCGAATTGATCACCGATGCTTGGAGAGCTTGCAAGAATAATGATTTTACCTTGGCAAGAGACCATCAGGCAAAGATTTTTTATGTTTCCCAAGCGATCTACGGTGTTGGCGAACCTTCCGGTGATGCCCATGCAAGGATGAAAGAAGTGTTGAAACAACGTGGCCTATTTACTTCTGCCTTAATGCGTTTGCCGATACTTCCGTTGAACAAGAACGAGCTCCAAGGCGTAACCGATGGTCTCAAGGAAGCTGGTGTCCCGAAAGTAAATCTCTAATAAAGAGAATAGTAATGGAGGATTGAACAATGAAAAAAATGTTAATGATTCTACTGATTGCTTCTTTGGCGACAGTAGTATTCGCAGGTGCTCAAGCTGAAGCAACTGCAGAAGTACCCAAATTCATCGAAGTCGGTACCGCTGGGACAGGCGGAGCATATTATCCGATCGGAATTGCAATGGCTGAAATTTTAACCGCAAAGTTGCCCACCCAAGCTACGGCACAAGTTACCGGTGGTGCTGTGGAAAATATCAGACTTATCCAGGATGGAAGCGTAAAGATCGCATTGACCACCACCTCTTCCGCCTACCGAGGTCTGAAAGGAATTGCTCCATTCGATCAGGCAAACGATCGTGTTGCAGGCCTTTTTAGCAACCTGACTCAAGGCGTATACCAGATTGCAGTGAGAAAGGGTTCTGGCATTGCCACGTTGAAAGACCTTGTCGGCAAGCGTGTTTCTCTTGGACCTCAAGGGGGCCTGGGCGTTGAATTGTCAGACTATGTATTCAAGGCTGCTGGTTTTACCATTCAGGATGTAAAAGCTACTTTCCTCTCTTACGAAGAAAGTGCGACAATGATGATGGATGGGAACCTTGATGCTGTCGTAATCCAGACTGCGTTGCCCAACCCGGCTCTCAGGCAAATGGAAGCTTCCGGGGGAAAATTCGATATGATCGGAATCCCGGAAGACGTGATTGCTTCGGTAGTTGCCGAACACCCCTATTTTGCCAAGATCGTTATCCCGGCATCTATGTACAGTTTGCCTGCCGACGTCGTGACCTTGAACAGCACCAACATGGCTATCATCGACAAAAATCTTTCCGAACAAGTTGTCTATGATATTACCAAGGCTCTCATGGAATCGATTACCGCCATCCAGAATTCTCAACCTGCGGCAAAACAATTCAACCTCAAGGATGCTGCCCAAATGCCAATTCCATTGCATCCCGGTGCTGCGAAGTATTATGCTGAACAGGGAGTTTTGGTAGGAGGCAACTAAATGAAAAAGGGGATATCGGTTCCTGAAGTGTTTACTAAGCTCTTATTGAT
>JAAYIV010000048.1 GCA_012523305.1 Spirochaetales bacterium | reverse complement strand
TTTGATCACAATGTCGTGGCGTTTAGCTTATCGTCGTATTTGTAAGATACTCGTCAGTATCAGGGTCAAATATATGAAAGCCGTTTCTTCCGTGGTTTTTCACATAATAGAGAGCTTTGTCGGCGACATCGAATAATTGACGATAAGTGACACCGTCTTCCGGATACCGAACAATCCCAATACTTACCGATACGTTCACTTCTTGACCGCTGCAATTAATTTGTGATCTCAATCCATCTACCAATAGCTTAGCAACCTCTCTGATATCCTTTTGGTCATAGAGGTTTTTCACCAATATAAAGAATTCGTCTCCGCCGACTCTTCCAGGGATGAATCCAAAACTCTGTAACAATTCGTTAATTTTTTTGGCAAAATTAATCAGTATCGCATCACCCGCGCTATGTCCGTATTGGTCGTTGATCAGCTTGAAATGATCCAAATCAATGAGACACGCAGCATGTTTCGCGTTCTTACCATATTGTTCCAAATAATTGTTTACTTCATCTTCTATGGCCAATTTATGGAAAAGTGAAGTCAATGGATCGGTCAAAGCTTTTTGCTTAAGAAGTATTTCCTGACGTTTCTGGTCATCTATGTCCACCATTCTACCAAGAACTTTGGTCTGGTTTCCGTGCTCATCGAACAGAGATGCAAATGAGATGTCAACCCAACGGTATTGGTTATTCCCATTACGAAACCGCACGTTTATCGATCCTTTGTCAAAGCCTTTTTTACTCTGCTGCAATAAATCAAGTACTGCGTTCCGATCATCTTGATGGAAGCGTTCTAACTTGAATATATGCTCCACAGAATTGTCTTTCGGAGAATAGCCGAAAACTTCACTCCAATTGGGAGAACGATAAAAATAATTTTCATTGATGTTCCATTCGAACACCACGCTTTTCGCCTGGGATTGAATAATACGGAAGCGCTCTTCGCTTACGCGCCTATCCTCTTCAATCGATTTTGTGGCAGTCACATCGATTACAATCGATTGAACGACTTTCTGTCCTTTGGCAGAAATGGTGATATGAGACCAATCGGCTAACCACAATATTGTTTTCGATTTGGTAATGACCCGATAATGCAGCAATGCCGCAGGAGGTCCGATGTGTTGGCTTGCACGTGTTTGAAACATTGTGTCCTTATCAAGTTCATAGATAAGATTATCGAATCTGGAAGCACAAGAATCCAAGAGTTCTTTTTTCGTCTGATAGCCTAACAATGAGACAAAAGAATCACTGACATCAATAAAATTGTAGTTATCACTGATAAAATAAGAAAAATCTCCTCCGGGAACAGTTTCTGGTAAACGATCCTTTCGTTCCCGATATCTCCTTGAGAAAAACCTGAGCCGAAGATATACGGCTGTCAAAGCAATTATTACTACGGTCAATACAATTGAAAAGATAATTATGATCCAGCGAAGGGTGTTGATTGACTGATACACCAACAATTCTGAAACAGGGAAGATTTGAACAAGAAAATATTCAGTCGAAGGAACCATTGTGCTCGTGATGAAATAATTTGTTCCTTGATACCTGAATTCGGCAACAGAGGGTTTGAGTTGTGAGAAATTGCTCTTGATTGTGGTAGAATCCGTGTCGATGAATCGAACCTGTTCAAGATACTTGAAAAGATTGCTGTTCCCCTCAGGAAATACCTCCGGATAAAAGAGTTCTCCGTCGTTATAAGTAAAATAGATTTTATTGTGTATTGCAGAGGAAGTTTCCGTAAACAATTTAATGATGGTTTCAAAATCATATATTCCGATGAGCGTTGCCTCGACTGCTATCTTTGGCCGAATCGGAACCATCAATACCAAGGCCTCTTGTTCCGGTAGAGGCGACAGGGCAATCGTCCCCGTTCCGAAATATTCGAGAGAACGTGGATCTATCGGTAACTCGTCTCCCCTGATAACAGTTCCTTTCATGTCCACCAAGGAAAGGTATTTGAATGCAAGCCTATTTCGATCAGACGAAACTGCAATCGTATCAAGCGGTAATTCCGCTCCCGAAGTAATCAATGAGGCTAGTGATTCCAAATAATAAAAACTTGATTGTATTTTGGTATCGATTACCCTTACGTCTTGAATCGATTCGGTGAGCAACATCCGTGACTCATCTCGCCTATGAATATTGAGATGATTTCCAACGAAAATCCAATCTGCAGAGACAATGAGCAACAATCCTAACAATATGACAATGAGAAGACCGATGCGATGCCTGTTCATTACATGTTTTTCTTTGGGATGTTTAATTATGCTCTTCCTCCGAACACCATTGCATTATTGATGACGCCATCTGTGCGGATAGCTGTTCGATTCGTTTGTAATCATCTTCCTTCGGAGCTCCCTGATATTCGACCACACCCAAGCACTCCCACCCGAGAGCTTGTACAAAGGGATCGAATTGCTTTTGAGCTCCACCGGACCAACCGAACGAACCGAAACGGAAGACTTTTCTGTTCTTGACATGGCTTCTTTCAAAAATATCGAGTATGTGGTACATCGGGGGAAACATCTTATACTCATAAGTGGGCATCCCTATGATTAATCCGGATGATTGCCATGCTGAAGCGAGAACAAACGAGGCGTGATCACGGGGAACTTCATGGACATGTAGCGTTATCCCTTCTTTTTCCAATGTTTTAACGATAGTAGGTACCAATGCGGCGGTATTACCGTACATACTGCTGTAGACTAAGGTGATTTCTTTCTTTGCCGGACCGTCCATATAAGAAGCTAAATCATTGTAAAGGGTTATTACCTGCGAGGGATTCTTTCTCCATACGATTCCGTGGCTCGGAGCGACCATCTTAATGTCAAGAGAAGCTAATTTGGAAATACCTCTTTTTACGAATTGCGAAAAAGATGAAACGATATTCGCGTAATATCGAACAGTCTCGCCAATAAGTAAATCCCATTCTTTTTCATCTAACTCATCATCGAAACAATGTTCGTATCGGCCAAACGATCCAAATGCATCGCAAGAGAATAAAATGCCTGTGTTCATATCATAGGTCATCATGGTCTCCGGCCAGTGAATATTAGGAGTTTCTTCAAACCGCAGAACGTGTCCGCCCAAATCCAATGTATCGCCAGAGGATACGGCCCGTACGTTAGCCTCGATATCATAAAAAGCCTTGACCATCGGAACAGCTTTTTTAGTGCAGAGGATTTCAAGGTTTGGATACTTTCTCTTTAGATCAGCAAGCGAGCCCGTATGATCGGGCTCCATATGGTTGAGGATAAGGTAATCAATTTGATTGATTTGGATTCCCAAGGCATTGATTTGGGTGGTTATCTCATGTACAGCACCTTCCCAATCTTTTACAAGATCGATCAATGCAGTTTTCTGCGTACCTTTTACGATATAAGAGTTCAATAACACACCGTTGGGTAAAGGCCAAATCCCTTCAAACAAATCACGAGTGCCAATCTGTGCGTGGACACGATACACACCTTGAGCCAGAACATCCGGTTTCATGCAAATCCTCCATAGTAATTGATGAAAATATAACACAATCGAAATCAATATAAAAGTTGTAACATACCGGTCTCATCACAAGGATGAAATTTGGATCCTTAGATAAGCAACTTGTTTTTTACGTTCTTTCCAATCGGGCATATACGAGTCCATTGCTGCCTTAAAGGATGCGGCATGGTTGAAATGCAACAAGTGAACACATTCATGTAAGGCGATATAATCAATCAACTCATACGGAAGCATGACAGAACGTAACGCAAATTTCAAATGACGATTCGCGGAACAGCTACCCATCCTGACCGAGAATGCCGCCAAGGTGACGGCAACCGGTTGTTTTGATTCTGGAATTCCCATCGTTGCACACCATGATTCTACCAATCTTGAATACAGCTCGGTACCAAAATCACGGTAGAACGCAACGATTGCCCGTTCAACCGATGTTTTTGATGGCCTTGGTTGTATGAGGATTAACTGTTTGTCTCTCAATTCGGTACGTTTTGGTTTTCCTTTTGCTACTGTAAGGCGAATTCTTTCACCCATGAGAAGAAACTCATCATTATCTTCATAAGTATGCTCTTGTAACTTTGCGGGAAGACTACGCACCTCATTGACCTTGAGTGTTATCCATTGTTGATGTTTCTCGATTACCTTTGAGATTGTTTTTATCGAAACCTGAGGGGATGCAGTGACCAGGACTCTTGCATCATCAGTGACTTTTATGGTCACCCTTCGCTTCCCGGGTTTTCTCACCAGAATATACTGTACATTCACATCTGATTCCACTACACTTGCCTCCATGAACGATACGGGTGCAATGATACTCCATCTATATGCGGATGTGCCATACCGAAACGAAATTGTAGTACCTGCAGATTACGGGACTGCATACGATTATGTATTGAAGGCAATGGATGCTCTGGAAACCGCTTCGGATGCTTCGATCTTATGTGAGGCACGACCCGGAGCCGAATGTATTGAAATAAAAACATTGACCGCCGGATACACAGTCCCGTCCGACATTTCCGACAAGGAACTTTTTTCGATGCCAAAAGGTTCGTACCATTTCAAACAACTACCGTTTACCCCGCCCAAGGGAAGCGATCTGAAACCGCTCGTCTTTTCATTCATTGCTTCAACGATTGATTGGTCTTGTAAAGCTAGTCACTTCATTATCAGGTTGTTCAAGGAGCGGACATTGGAAGTAGTGGTACAATTTTTCTTGCCGCTCAAATCCAAAGAGGAATGAGAAACGGAACAAGCAAAGTGATAAGACTGCCGTGGACTATCGCCAACGGGACAACTTCATCTGAATAGCTTTTCTTTAACAATGGTAAGGTGACATCCATGCTTGTTGCTCCGGCAATACTCACCGCATAATGCGGTTTCGCCCCCAGCGCTGCCAACGCGGGGATTAGGAAGAATGAAAAAGCTTCCCTTAGCAAATTTATCATGAACGAGACAGCCCCAAGTTGGGGGTATCCCAGATCACTGATAAGAATACCAGATAATGAATACCACCCGAATCCTGAGGCTAATGCCATTGATTCTTTGATCGTATAAGAAGAGACCAGCGGAATTGCCAAGGCTCCTATGTAAGTACCAAGAACAGTTATCAACGGGACGGCCACCATCAATGGAGATTTCAGGAGCGGTAATAGATTCACACGATGGAACACCATTTGCATCCCGACAAAAAACAGTAATAGATAGAGCAATATCGTAACGATAAACGGATCATACCAATCGAACCATGCGGTAAGCATCGACATCATTATGCCAGTGCTTACGATTAGGATAAGGAGCAATGGGGTTTTAAGCCGATTCCACGAGATATCAATGTTCTTGTGTTGCTTCAACCTTGAAAAGTACTTGGCTAGAAATAGCGAACCAAGCCTTGAGACCAATAGGGATCCGGCCAAAGTAAGAATGGTGGCCAACAAAGCTTGAAGACCCATGCTGGCCAATTCCTGTTGGATGCCTTCAACTTGACCTGTGTTCACTCCCATGAAAAACAACAATACGTACAGTACCCCGTCTAATATTTTTTCAACCGGTCGGTGAAAGGAGTCTTTTCCAGCTATTTTCGCAATTCCTGCACCGAGAGCTAAACATAAGAAAAGCCTAAAGAGATACCAAAGAGTTTGCATGTCTGCACAGTATATAATTGTCCCAACTTACTCAAGCATCTTCTTGTACCTTTCCAAGAACACCTATATATTGAGATAAGTGCGGAGGAACCATGCTTAGCATTGAGAAAATTAATGACACGAAACAAATCATCACTTGTTCGAATGGCAGACGGATTACGTTGTTAGGAACAGCACATGTGTCGCAAGACAGCGTGAACGAGGTTGCTGCGACTATCGAAGAATTGCAACCCGATAGGGTATGTGTCGAACTCGATGTGGGACGATATACTTCAAAAACACAAAACAAGGGATGGGAAGAACTCAACCTCAAGAGCGTGCTTAAAGAAAACAAAGGATTTCTCATGTTGGCAAACATGGCTCTTTCTTCATATCAAAAACGCCTTGGTGATCAAATGGGCGTCAAACCAGGTGATGAGATTCTAGGAGCGATATCACTGGCCAATGAAAAAAACATCCCGGTTTCATTCTGTGATCGTGAAATTCAAATTACCTTTAAGAGAGCTTGGCGCCTTTCAAATTTCTGGAATAAAATGAAACTGATATCGGTATTGATTTCTTCAATTTTTTCGAATGAGAAAATCAGTAATGAAGACATTGAGAAAATAAAGGAGACCGATATCCTGCAATCGATGCTTGAAGAAATGGCTCAGGAACTTCCCACGATAAAAAAGGTGTTGATTGATGAACGGGACCAATATCTGGCCACGAGCATTTACCAAGCCGAAGGACAAAATATCGTAGCGGTAGTCGGAGCCGGCCACGTTCCGGGATTGGTTGCGTATATGCAGCAACTCGATGCAAAACAAACCGAACCGGATACAGAAGAAATCACATATATTCCTAAAGCCTCTTCTGCTGGAAAAATCTTCTCCTGGGTGATTATCATTGCATTATTGGGCATCATCGCACTGGGTTTTGTCAGATCGGGATGGGAAGACGGTTTGATGATGTTCCTCTATTGGTTTGCCTTGAACGCTTCACTGACTGGAATCGCAGCCCTTATTTCCTTAGCTCATCCGGTCACCATAATCGTATCGATGCTCGCAGCACCGGTCACCGCGCTTAATCCTACCATAGGTGTCGGAATGGTCGCCGGGATTATCGAGGCATCGGTCCGTAAACCAAGAGTAAAAGATTTCGAACATCTAACCGATGATATTCAGAAATTTAAAGGATGGTTTAAAAACAGAATCATCCATACATTGATGATTTTTATGACTACCAGCATTTTTGCTTCAATCGGGACTTTTATTGCATTTCCTGTCCTGATAAGTAAATTAAACTTAAGTTAGGACGGCTAACAAACTATTCTAACAATTACTACCAACAATCTCATCAGATCGATACTATTAATAATCATGTAAAGAATTATTAGGCGAATCAATGTATCGTAACGCTGATCAAAGTGGTAATTGTATGAAAATTACGTGTCAGATGAAGATCTTGCATTTAGTTAGTATCACTAACTAATGCTATTGCATCTCTTATCCTGTGGCAGATCACCCCATCTGGGAACAATTTAGCTTCCGCCTTTGATAACGGGGGAAGCAAAAGCTTCTTAAACCCCATGTCCAAAGCTCCCTTGGCTCTTCTATCGACAAACCCCACCGGGCGAATCTCACCGGCCAAACTCAATTCACCAAAAGAAACCAAATTCGCCGGAAGGCTCTTTCCGACTAAAGCGGAATAGAGGGCAAGAGCCAACGGTAATTCAATACTGACTTCAGATAATTTGATACCGCCTGCTACATTCACATACACATCCTGTTCAGAAAGTCTTACCTGGGCATGGCGTTCAAGTACGGCAGAAATCCGCAGTACCTGGGCGGTATCGATCCTCTCGGAGTATACTCGGCCATATCCACTCTTAGCGGGTACAGTGAGAGCTTGAATTTCAACTAGAAAGGTCCTGGAGCCTTCAATAACAGCACTATATGCGATTCCAGGGGGTAATGTCGTTCGTTCCCGGTTCCCGATGAAGAATCCTGCCGGGTCTTTGACGACGGCCAACCCTTGCTCTCCCATCAAAAAGATTCCAATCTCATCTACCGTACCATATCTGTTCTTTGCTGCCCTGATGATTCTTACCCCGGTATCAGCCTGATCAAAATACAACACCGTATCAACGATATGTTCAATTACTTTAGGTCCTGCGATCTGGCCGTCTTTTGTTACATGTCCCACTAAAAACAAAGCGGTTCCCAACTGTCTTGCCGTATCAGAAAGCTCCATGCTGCACACTCGTATCTGGTTGACCGATCCGGCGATGGAAGGCATATCCGATGAAGTAAGAGTCTGCAGGGAATCCACAACCATCACTTCCGGTTTCATTTTATTCATGAGCATGAGCAATTCTTCAAGGCTGGTATCGCTGAATATGGTGATGCCCTCAGTATCGACCTTCAACCGTTCTGCTCTCAATTTTACCTGTGCGGCAGATTCTTCTCCTGAAACATAAAGGGTTTTCTTTGCTGCGCATTCTGAAAGCATCTGAAGCATTAACGTTGATTTGCCAATACCAGGTTCTCCTCCTAATAAAATGGCAGATCCACGCATAACTCCGCCCCCGAGCACTCTGTCCAATTCGGTAATTCCAGTAGAAAAACGGACATCAGGTGTTACAGTAACTTTTGACAGTGAAACAGGTTGTAATTTGTTAGTATCACTAACTAATGTAGTTTTAGAAGATTTCTGCTCTTTTTTAACTACTTCCTCAACGAAAGAATTCCAAGACCCACAATCAGGGCAGCGACCAAGCCATTTGGTCTCTGCCCTGCCGCAACCTGAACATATAAAGCGAGTCACCAAATCCTTCATCAAGTAGCGTTCTCCTTAAAAATCGATAAGTTCGACATCAAAGATCAAGTACGAATGAGGTGGAATTATTCCTGGATACCCTTGTTCTCCGTATCCAAGATTGGGAGGGATTATCAATGTTCGTTTTTCCCCTTTTCTCATGGTAACCAAGGCTTCATTCCATCCTTCGATAACCTGTCCCACTGCAAATTGTGCCGGTTCTCCCCGATGCACTGAACTATCAAACATCTTACCGTTCAGCAATGTCCCGGTATAATGTACTGTTACGTTAGTCCCGTGTTTTGGGACCGCCGTGCCTGTTCCTTCCCTTAATACAACATACCTCAAACCAGAACGGGTTTGCTTCGCATCAGGCCACCGATTTGCCAGTTCAGTCTCAAGAGTCTTCAATGCATCCGACCGTTTCTTCTCAATCGTTTTTTGAACATCGACAACCTGCTGCGCAAAACTCTCTTTTGATACGGTGAAGGCTTCGGCAGAAGGGCCTTTTCGTACAATCTTAACTGACTGCATGATATCCCCCTGCTGGATTGAATCTACAACTGATTGTCCTTCGACAACCCTGCCGAATACAGTATGTTTTCCATTTAACCAAGGTGTTTCCACATGCGTGATGAAAAACTGACTGCCATTGGTACCTGGACCAGCATTGGCCATTGATAAGGTCCCAGGACCATTATGGGTCAAATCGTTTCTGAATTCATCCGGGAAATTGTATCCGGGACCACCTGTTCCATTACCAGAAGGATCTCCTCCTTGGATCATAAAGTCAGGAATAACCCGATGGAATGTTAATCCATCGTAATATGGAGTTCCTGGATTATTAATATTCAATACCCCTTCTGCCAATCCTACAAAATTGGCAACGGTCATCGGTGTTTTCTCATGTTCTAATAGCATGACAATTTCGCCACGATTTGTAGTGACGTAAGCATAGAGGCCTTCTTTAATTTCTTTACTCATCTATAGTTCCTTGTATTATATTCCAAATAATGAATCGTCTGGAGACAGAAGTGAATATAAGCGTTCCAAATCATCCATGGAATGATAAGATATCTCAATCTTACCTCGTTTTAAATTACCTTTCACCTCAACCCTTGTTCCGAGAACTTCAAGAAATTTTGTCTCGATCGCCAGGATGTCAGCCGATTTATTTACTTGTTTGGCACTTCTCATGGTAGAGGCTGCACGTTTACCAAGATTTAACTCATTCGCCAGTTTCTCTGCATTCCTCACAGACATTCCATCTTCAACAATTTTCTTGTAGAGGACAATTTGGTCAGCAGGATTCACGACAGATAGCAGAGCTCTTGCATGACCGGCGGTATATTCTTGATTCATTAGAGATTCCTGCATTTGCTTCGGTAATTGTAGCAATCTTACCGTATTTGCAATCGTTGAACGTTTCTTCCCTACCCTTTCGGCTAATTCTTCTTGCTTTATTTCTGCCTGTTCAAGTAAATATATATATGCCTTTGCCTCTTCAATCGGATTAAGATTTTCACGTTGGATGTTCTCAATCAATGAAGCTTCAAGCCGTTGGATTTCTGAAAAACTCTTGATGATAACGGGAACTTTCTCAAGGCCGACAACAAGGGCGGCCCTATAACGTCGCTCGCCGGCAACAATGATATAATCATCATCATTTATTTTCTCAACAATCAATGGTTGCAATATTCCTTGACTTCGTATTGAATCCGCAAGTTCTTCTAACGTTTCTGGATCAAATTGTTTCCGTGGTTGATCCGGATTTGGGTGAACCTTGTTAATATCTAGCAATTCGAATCTCGGACCCTCAGATTCTTTTTGAGCGCTGAGTTGATCGGGATACACCGCTTCGAATGAATAATCATCCATCAACGCTCCTATCCCTTTTCCTAACCCATGTTTTTTACCTATGGCACTAGACACGTTGGAGTACCTCCTCTGCAAGACTTTCGTAACTTTTTGCCCCGGCACTGCTGCCATCATATACATTGATCGGTAGACCGTGAGACGGTGCTTCTGATAGCCTTACATTACGTGGGATCTTTGTCTTAAATACTTGATCCGAGAAATATGCAGATATATCGTCGACAACATCATTTGACAAACGAGTTTTTATTGCATACATCGTAAATACTATCCCTAGAATTTCTAAATGAGGATTTAATTGCTTTTTAACATTGGCAATGGTTCTCATCAACAAATTCAATCCTTCCATAGCAAAGTATTCACATTGCATAGGGATTACCACATGTTCAGCCCAACACATTGCATTGATCGTAACCAATCCAAGTGAGGGAGGGCAATCGATCATGATAAAGTCCCAATCGTCTTCAATATCTTTCAGTGCATTCTTTAAAAAAAACTCTCTCGCCAATTCATTTACCAATTCAACGTTTAAACCAGCGAGATTGATATTTCCACCAATAGCATAAAGATTCTTTACCGGGGTGGCCTGGTAAGCTTCCTCAGCCGTGCACTTACCCACTATCACATCATAACTACCCTGTTTCTTACTATCTCCAGAAACAGCACTGGTCATATTTCCTTGGGAATCAAGATCAATCAACAATACCTTATGGCCTCTTTGGGCTAGGTATGCTCCTACATTTACAACGGAGGTCGTTTTTCCAACTCCGCCTTTTTGATTCGCAAATATTATTTTTTTTGCAGCCATGAACCCACTATAACCAATCCGATTAATATTGTCACGCCTTTATAGCGACATGCTGAGCACTTGACCATCATTTGTCACTGATGTATCTTCATTACATCTAAATCCAGGAGGAAATAATGGAAGACAAAGTCAAAGCTGCAATCGAGAATATTCGCCCCGACTTGCAGAACGATGGTGGAGATATAGAATTTGTCAGCATGGAAGGCAACACCGTTACAGTCAGGCTTGTTGGATCGTGTGCCGGTTGTCCTATGTCTCAAATGACACTTAAGAACGGTGTCGAGCGATACATTCGCAGCGTTGTAGATCCTAACATCACTATTGAATCTCTCAATTAACAGAACCAGTTTTCATGTTTCACGTGAAACATGAAGTTACATAGATAGAGATGAACTTAAAACAGAGCTTATGATGTGGGCTCTGTTTTTTTTGTTTCACGTGAAACATGTTGAGAATGAGAAAGAAAGGCCACCCTTACGGCGGCCTTTCCTATTTGCATATGTTTATTTATTCTTCAATCGATTCAGTTTCGATTCCTTCGGAATTATCATCTACCATCTCTTCGCCTTCAATCTGATCTTCGCCTTCTTCATCTTCTGGTTTTTCTGTATCTGTTTTTGCAATAGCTACAATTATGTCTTTGTCTCTTAATTTTGTTATGATTACCCCAGAAGCATAGGCACCTTGGATTGAAATCGTTTCAACTGGGATTCGGATCGATTGTCCCATCTGGGTGATGCAAACAAGATCTTCATTGTCGTCTACGGCCAAAGCTCCAACGATATAGCCAGTTTTTTCGCGGAAGGTATAGATCTTTTGTCCCATAGTACCGCGTCTATGGGTCCTGAATTCATCGAATCGGACCTGTTTGCCTTGACCGTTTTCCGTGACCATGAGAATACGTTTGTCATCATTGACCCTAAGCAACCCTGCGACCTCATCATCATCGATCAAGTTGATTCCTCTCACGCCCCTAGAGGCTCGCCCCATAGCACGGACATCACTACCTTGGAACCTGAGGCCTTTCCCCTTCCTGCTGATAATCATGCAATCATCTTCCTCACCAACCAAGACACAATTGAAAAGAACATCGCCTTCATCAAGAATAATGGCAGTGATTCCACGAATTTTAGCATTTCTAAAAAGAGGAAGATTTACTTTTTTTGCAACTCCATCTCTTGTTACCATAAGTAAATATTTATCTTCATCAAATTCCTTGAAGTTAATGATTGTGGTAATTTCCTCATTTTCACTCAATGGTAAAAGAGATTTGATCGAATCACCCTTGGAAGTCTTTGATCCGATTGGCAGTTGATGGACCTTTAGCCAATAGGCCTTACCGTCAGACGTGACGAACATAACATAGTCATGGGTTGATGCGACAAATAGGTGTTCGACAAAATCTTCATTCCGCAACGTAGCACCCCTTACACCCTTTCCGCCTCTTCCTTGGCTTCTGTACTCGTCAGCCGGGACTCTCTTTACAAAGCCTTTATTAGATATTACAACAACGACATCCTCTTCCTTTATGAAATCTTCAAGACTCATGTCGCCCAATTCTTCATTAACGATTTCAGTTTTCCTTCTATCGCCAAACTTTACCGAAACATCTACTATCTCTTGTTTTACCACTTGAAGAACTTTCACCCTGTCAGATAATATATCTTTATAAGATAATATTTTCTGAATAAGGTCGGCTAATTCCGAAAGGATTTTTTCAGTCTCCAGATGTGATAAGCGACCAAGTTTCATATCGATGATTGCCATCGCTTGAAGTTGAGAAAGTCCAAACCTTCCCATCAATTTTGTACACGATTCGTCATTATCATTGGACTCTTTGATAATCTTGATGACTTCATCGATATTATCGAGTCCAATCTTTAATCCCTCAAGAATATGAGCTCGTTCTTCCGCTTTCCTCAAGTCAAACCGGGTTCTTCTTTCTACTACCTCTTCACGATGGTCAACAAAGTGTACGATCATTTGCTTGAGGGACAGCTGTTGGGGCCTTCCGTCTACCAACGCAAGGCTGTTAACATTGAAATTTGACTGTAGGGGAGTGTGAACAAAAAGCTTGTTCAATATAACCCTGGCCACCGCTTGCCGCTTAAGTTCAATCACCAGACGGATACCGTCCCTGTCAGACTCGTCTCGAACTTCAGAAATTCCTTGAATCTCTTCGCGTTTTAAGTCCGCGATGCGTTTGACCAGTTCTGCCTTGTTAACTTGGTAAGGTAATTCGGTAAAGATTATCGATGTTCGCCCGTTATCGGCTTCTTCAATCTCGTAACGACCCCTTACGACAATCTTTCCCCTTCCTGTTGAGAAGGCATTGATTATCCCGTTTCTCCCACAAATTATACCGGCAGTCGGAAAATCCGGGCCTTTTACATGCTCCATCAATCTTTCGATGGTGATTTCAGGATCATCGATATATGCGGCAATTGCATTGCAAACCTCGGTAAGGTTGTGAGGAGCCATATTCGTGGCCATGCCTACCGCTATACCACTGGTTCCATTCACCAGAAGATATGGGATCGAAGCTGGTAAAACTTGCGGCTCCTGCATGGAATCGTCATAGTTAGGAATAAAGTTTACGGTTTCCTTCTGGATGTCGTTGAGCATCTCCTCACCGATACGGCTCATCTTAGCTTCCGTATACCGCATCGCCGCAGGAGGATCTCCGTCAATCGAACCAAAGTTTCCCTGTGGTTTTACCACGGGATACCGAAGTGAAAAATCTTGTGCGAGACGCACGAGCGCGTCATAGACAGAAGCATCACCATGCGGATGATATTTTCCCAATACGTCACCAACGATTCTCGCTGATTTCTTAAATGCAGAATTCGACTTCAGTCCCATCTCATACATGTCAAACAGTATTCGCCTGTGAACAGGTTTCAAACCGTCACGTACATCTGGCAATGCGCGACTCACTATTACCGACATGGCATAATTGAGATACGAGGTCTTCATCTCCTCTTCAATATTTGTTTGCAATATCTTGCCGACTGTTTCTTCCATTATCTATTCCTCGATTCCTAGACGTCCAAATTGGAGACGTACATTGCGTTCTGTTCGATAAACTCTTTACGGGGTTCGACTTCCTCACCCATGAGCATGGTAAACACCCGATCTGCTTCCACGGCATCTTCAAGCCGCACCTGGGTAAGACTTCTTGTATCGGGATTCATGGTCGTTTCCCAGAGTTGATCAGGGTTCATTTCACCGAGACCCTTATATCTTTGAATCGGGATCTTACTTTCATCGATACCGTTGCTGTTCTCTTCAATGATTTGCTTGCGCGCGTCTTCGTCGTATGCATAGAACACCTTTTTCCCGATCGTAATCTTGTAAAGGGGAGGCATTGCGAAATACACGTAGCCTTTATCGATCAATTGACGCATATAACGGAAGAAGAACGTCAATAGCAACGTCCTGATATGCGAACCGTCCACATCGGCATCCGCCATGATGATCACCTTATGGTATCTCACTTTTTCAGGATCAAAATGTACTCCCAACCCAGCTCCTATTGAAGCGATTACCGGTTGGAGCTTCTCATTTACCAGCACCTTTTCTTCACGAGCCTTCTCAACGTTAAGCATCTTTCCCCAGAGCGGAAGGATGGCTTGTGTCTGCCTATCACGTCCCTGTTTGGCGCTTCCGCCTGCGCTGTCTCCCTCAACGATGAAGATTTCGCACTTGGCAGGATCTTTCTCAGAACAATCGGCCAATTTTCCCGGAAGCCCCATACCCTCGCTATTTTTCCTGATTCTCATCCGTGCATCACGGGCAGCATTCCGAGCTTTGGCAGCCAGGATTGCTTTTTCAAGGATTGCATCAATTACGGCTGGAAATTCATCAAAAAAATCGTTTAGCCGCTCATATACAGCTGAAGAAACGATTCCTTGGACTCGTGGGTTCCCCAGCTTCATCTTGGTCTGTCCTTCGAACTGCGGATCAGGAATCTTAACCGAGACGACAGCGGTCAGGCCTTCACGAAGATCATCTCCTTGGAGAGGTTCTTCGAACTTCTTCAAAAGCTTGGACTTTTTCAACTGCTCGTTTATCACCCTGGTAAGTCCTGACCGGAAACCGGCAAGATGGGTTCCTCCCTCACGGGTGTTGATGTTGTTTACAAAGGCAAAAAGGACCTCGTCGAACCTGTCATTGTACTGAAGGGAAACTTCTAACTTCACATCGTCTTTTTGAGTCTGGAAATAGATAGGTTCCGGATGGATGGTTTTCTTCTCTTTATTGAGAAATTCGATGAATGATTTGATTCCACCCTCGAATCTGAAGTCCTGCCTTCGATTTCTCTCATCACGTTCGTCCTTGATACTGATAAGAATGCCCTTATTTAAAAAAGCAAGTTCTCTAAAACGTTCTGAAAGAATTCCATAACTGTACTGGTCTGTCTCCAAGATTGAGGTATCGACCTTAAACCTCACGGTAGTTCCGGTATGATCCGTCTCACCAATGATTTCAACCGGTTTCTCGGGGACTCCTTTTCGATATCTTTGGAAATAGATGTGCGGATCCCTATGGACCGTCACTTCCAACCATTCGGAAAGAGCATTAACTACCGAAACACCGACACCATGAAGACCTCCGGAAACTTTGTAACTGTCATTATCGAATTTGCCACCGGCATGGAGCTGGGTAAGCACTATTTCCAATGAACTGACTTTTTCAACCGGGTGGGGTTCTGTCGGGATCCCTCTGCCGTTATCTTCAACGCGAACTATATTTTCTTGTTCCAGCGTCACCGAAATCTCATCACAGAAACCAGCCATCGCTTCATCGATACTGTTGTCGATAACTTCATACACCAAGTGATGCAAACCTTCGGGACCAGTAGATCCTATATACATCCCAGGTCGTTTTCTTACTGCTTCAAGGCCTTTAAGAACCTGGATATTATTTGCCGTATACTCTTTAGCGCCAAGGCGGCCATGGGCCACATCATGGTGATGCGGGGAGCTCGCTGGCACCTCGCTCAAAACACCGTTTTCCATTATACTATGTCCTTATAAGATATGAGAATGCTATACGTCGATATAGTATCACTTTTAACGGAGAATGTAAAGGGTGCCAAGCATTTTTCCAATCATTTTATTTGCTTATATCATAAGTTTTTAATATATCTTTAAAGAAGAATAATATCTTAGCCGCCTTAAGTCTTGCCAATGCCAACCGGGTGGAGTAAGATACAAAACATGCCGTCGGAAAAATTCAACTATAAAGTATTCTGGGACGAGGTTGTCGCCCGAATGCAGACAGTGTTGTCTGAACAAGAAAATATCACATGGTTAGGCCGGATTTCATATGCGGGATCTGAGAAGAACAAGCTGATTCTGGCCGTTCCTTCTTTGTTCATCAAAGACTATATCTCGGCTCAATACAAAGCACAGATTACCGATATGCTGCACGAATTGACCGGAGAAGAGATCGCTGTTGATTTTAACATCAAAAAACCAAGCAGCGAAGAAACCGAACAGATTAGAAAGCATGCGGTTGCTCGGGACAACAACCCGAAGGAAGCCCCTAGGAGCACGACGGATCAGGCAATCGTTCCTGTCCAGAAAAAAGCAAAAGACCCAAATATCAATCCAAATTATCAATTTGATTCATTCGTCGTCGGAGATAATAGCATTTTTGCCTATAACGTTTCTTTGGCAATCGCAAAGAATCCCGGAGTGAGCTACAACCCATGCCTGATCTATGGTGGAGTAGGTCTGGGCAAGACACATTTGATCCAATCCATAGGGAATTATATTCAGGAAACTACGCCTGAGCTTCAGGTGGTATATGTGACGGCAGAAATGTTCACTAACGAGTTCATACAAGCGATTCCGGAGAAGAAAACGCCTCAGTTCAGGAATAAATATCGTAAGGCGGATGTGTTGCTTATCGATGATATTCATTTTTTGCAAAAAAAAGACTCGACGCAAGAAGAATTGTTCCATGTGTTTAACAATCTTTTTGAAGCAAACAAACAGTTGGTTTTTACATGTGACCGTCCAATCCATGAATTACAGGATATCGCCGATCGATTGAAAAATAGGTTTACCCGTGGAATCAACGTTGATTTGCAACCTCCTGATTTTGAAACCAGACTGGCTATTTTGCACCGGAAATGTAAGGAAAAGGATTGTATTATCACCGGAGAAGTTCTCGATTACATAAGTAGGAATGTAAATACCAATGTAAGAGATCTCGAATCATCATTGATGAAACTAATTGCTTATAGCCAATTGTTGGGAAAAGAGATCACTCTTGATATCGCACGCGAACAACTCAAGTCGTCACTTTCCATAGCTAAGGATCAATCTATTACCGTCGACGTGATAATCAGGGTAGCAGCTGAATTTTTCAATATATCGCCTTACGACATCAAGGGCAAAAAGAGAACGAAATCAGTGGTTCTGCCCAGACAATTTGCAATGTATATCGCCAGGGATATAACTGAATTTTCCACAACAGAAATCGGTTATGAATTCGGTGGAAGGGATCATACTACGGTTATGCATTCGGTACAGAGGATAGCAGGATTAATCCAAAGCGATCCGGCAATGAGCGAATCACTACAAACGTTATTGCGTCGCATTCAGGAGTATAAACGCGACAAATAATAACCTGTTGATAACTGCTGTACAACTTGTTGAAAGAATGGTAATAACTAACAGCACTGTGGATAATGTGGAAAGCTTGTGGATTAAAAGGACGAGTACTGCACAACTTTTACAGTATTCATTGATTTGGACAACATGGAATTAGTGTATTTTTCCACAGTTTCCATGCTATTATTACTACGACTACTGTATTTATATAAATAGGAGTTGTATCATGAAGTTCGCCTGTCAAAAAAACATATTGTTAAGAGAAATCATGCTTGCCCTCGAATTTACATCTCAGCGCAATACATTGAGCATAGTATCCAACGTATTGCTTGAAACGTCTGAAAACAATCTTACTGTAAAGGCGACTGATCAAAAAATCGGTTTTAAAACGGTACTGCCTGTCGAGACGATAGAAGATGGAAGCACGACAGTGTTTTGTGATAAGTTTCTTGGAATTCTTAGGGCATTGCCAGATGAAAATATCATTTTTGAAGAAGTCGGAGATAAACTGTTTATCCATCCTGAAAGAAATTCAATTAATTTTGAGTTGAGGACTATCGGAGCAGATAAATTCCCTCAATTGGAAGAAGCTCCCGGTGACGCATGGTTTTCCATCGGTCAGAAAGATATGTTCGACATGATAGATCAGACTATTTTTGCAATCAGTGACGATGAAACTCGATATTTTATGAATGGTGTATTCTTGGAGCACAATCCGGAAGGATTGACCATGGTGGCTACCGACGGTAGACGCCTTTCATATATTACACGCCATCTCGAAGAGATAATCAATCCGTTCCAAAGTGCTATCATCCCTGCTAAATTCTTATCGCTTTTGAAGAAAAGTGGCACAGGAGAAGGCACGTTGTCTTTAGCGGTTACCGAATCGATTGTCTTTGCCAGAATAGGTGATCAATTCATGTACTGTGCGCTTATCAAGGGACAATTCCCTAATTACCGCCGCGTTATTCCGGCAACGCAGACAAATATTTGCCGCTTGTCGATATCCGATATGCTTGAAGCGTTGAAAAGAGTCTCGTTGCTTGTAGAAAACAAGGCAAAGCGAATGTATCTTGATATCGATGCGGGTGGCGTTACCGTCAGTTCGGAAGAAAGTGATTTCGGTCAAGCTAAAGAAACAATCAACTGCGACTATATGGGATCCAGTTGTCGTTTGGCGATTAATTATTCTTACTTGATGAGTCCTCTCAAGGTTATGGAAGGGCAAGATTTCCTTATCTGCTTTACAGAGGCCAATAGGGCTATCACCATCAAGCCGGATCCGGAAAAAGACTACTTCCATATCATCATGCCAATGCAGATTGACTGATGCGCTTCCAATCGGTTGGTTTCAAGAATTTTAGAAATCTAGAAAACTCTATGGTTCCCGTCGATGATAAGCGTATTCTGTTGATAGGGGGCAACGGTCAAGGAAAAACAAGCTTCCTCGAAGCTCTTTATTTGCTCTGCTATGGTTCTTCGTTCAAGACTCTTAACCTAAGAGATATCATTACTCATGGGCACAAAGATTTCGCCCTTTCTGCTGTCGTACTAACCGATGATGGCAGCCAACAGAGGATTTCTTTTAGTTTTATTGACGGGAAACGAGAAATCCTTATAGACGGAAGGGAGATAAAAGACCGAAAATATTTGGTGTATAACATACCTTGCATAGTATTTTCTCACGATGACATTGAATTTGTTCGGGGGACTCCCGAACATCGAAGACGTTTTTTCGATCAGACCATGTCAATGCACGATCCGTTATTCTTTGATGATTTGAGACGATATCGGGCAATATTACGACAGCGTAACGCAGCAATCAAAGAAGGATACGTAACTCTTATTCCCCTGTATGACGAACAACTTGCTTCGGTCGGTTTGCATATTCAAGAAGCAAGGGCCAAAGCAGTGGTTGAATTTAACGAAGTGCTCCCCTCTCTATATAAAATTGTTTCGGGGGCGAATGAAGAAATCAGGATTGCTTACAAGCCTTCTTGGCATGATTGCACGCATGTTGCAGAAATTTGCGCCAAGCTTGAACGAACACTCGAACGGGATCTCAAGTTACTTACTACGGCAAGCGGAATCCATCGTGATCAGTTTGTCGTCATGGATTCAAAAGGAATATTCTCTGCCAGTGGATCTACCGGACAATTAAGACTCGCTTCATTGATTTTCCGTATCGCTCAAACCAGCCTATATCGCCAAAAGACAGGGAAAGATCCCATCGTATTGCTTGACGACGTACTGCTTGAACTTGATATAGCGAAAAGAGAACTGTTTCTTGCTCAGTTGGGTTCATACAGCCAAGCGTTCTTTACTTTTCTTCCAGAGGAAAAATATTCATCAGAACTGGGGAATGGACATGACATCCGGTATACTGTGACTGAAGGGAGGTTTGTACAGGATGCCTGATAAAAGTGCTGCGCAATTGCTGGACATATTATTAGCAAAACTAAAATGCGATGGTTCGAATCCTAATGTTGCATTGGTACGTAATTGGGTTGAGGTGGTTGGTAGCGATATAGCCTTGCATACAAAAATCATTGACATTAAGGGTAGCACACTGATCGTTAAAGCCGATCATCCGACTTGGGCGACAATTATTACGATGAGAAAACAAGCTATTGTCGAAAAGATTTCTTTGCTGTATCCTGACTTGGGGATCAAACGGGTACAAGTACGCATCGGAGGCGATACTTGACATACCGATACTGGGGTCGATATACTGCCCCCCTCGGGAGTATGTTCCCTTAACTAATGAAAAATTCCGCGAAAGCGATATAGAATTGGAGAATTTCCTATGAAAAGAACGTATCAACCTAGCAAAATGAAGAGAAATAGAAAATTTGGGTTCAGAGCTAGAATGGCAACAAAAGGCGGACGCCTTGTGTTAGCCAGAAGAAGAGCCAAAGGCAGAAAAAAACTCTCAGTTTGCGATGAGAAAAAGCCTTACTAAACTCGAAATAGTCAAAAAGAAGCCGGAGATCGATCGGATTTTTAAAGTAGGAAAACGATACGCTGGCCAACAGATTAGGCTAGTAGTAGCTCCCAATGGATTGAATATCAATAGGATTGTGGTAATCCCAGTCCGCCATTATGGGACCTCAGTACAAAGAAACCGAATCCGTCGCCAGATTAAAGAAATCTGGCGATTGGAAAAAAACCGATTTGCTTTCGGCTTTGATTTTGCTTTCGTAGTGTATCCAGGAAAGGATATTGAACATGCCCGACAAAAACAACAGCTGACAGAATTGTTTATTAAAGCAGGAGTGTACTTGTCCAACTGATTCCATATTCCAGTGCCTTTCCATTTTGGATGCCTATTCGCCTTTAACCCAACTCCAGGAGTGGATATGGACAGAAATACCATAATTGCTATCATACTCTCAGTTATCGTCATATCAGTAGGTATGACGATTCAATCAATTTTCTTTGCACCGCAGCCAGTGGCAGAACAGACTGTGAGCACGGTCGGCCAAGCTGCAGATGAGATTCCTGTCGCATCACAGCCTCAACAAACCGAAGCGGTTGCAGTTACAAATTTTACGAGCGCATCGTCCATAGTCCCTGTAGGTGAAGAACCGTCCAGCAGTCGGTTTGTCTATGAGACCGGAGTATACCTAGTTGAATTTGATCCGGCAGGGGCTGGAGTTTCGAGCATAAAACTTAAAGATCACCTCGACCAGGGAGCGCCGGTGGAGGCGATCTTTAATGATGAAAACACTCCTATTTCTTTTTTAATGTATATGGGAAATGATTTGGCCAGGCCGATAACCGATACATTTTCATACCGGGTTGAAGGAAGCAAAGTTGTTTTCTATAGGTCGTTTGATGTCATGGGAGCCGATGGGAAACCTTCTGGTAATATTTTTACCATCGAAAAAACATATAATTTTGGCAACTCGAATTCAAAAGATTATTTGTTTGAAATTTCGATTAATATGAAGAGTTCACAGAATTTCTCCATTCCCCTGAATATCAACGGATATGCTTATACTTTGGCGTTTGAACCGCAATTAGGTCCTGAATTCCACAAAGAACCCGACGGTAATTATACCTATCGAAGATTCTATGTTGAAAGGAATGGGAAAAAAGAGACCGTAAAAATCAAAGACGGGGCCTACACGACAAGCGATTATGTTTCATGGGCCGCTCTCGCGAGCAAATATTTTTCTGTAATCGGAATTCCAGACGCCACGCGTTATACCGTCACATTGACCGAATCGAAATCAAATTCGATACCTCTCGAATCAAGGATGTATTTTTCACGGCCTGTAGTCAAAGCCTCAAATAATACAGATGTGTTCAGATTCTATATCGGACCACAATTGAAAGAACATCTTGTGGTATTCAACGAAGCCAACCAGAATAGTTTCGGACTGACCAACCTCAATTTGGAGAAAGCCCTCGATACCAGCAGTTGGCTGGGATGGCTTGAAAATATCCTCAAATGGCTATTGAGCCTTTTTTATAAACTGGTTCCCAACTGGGGCGTGGCCATTATCCTCTTGACAATCCTTATCAAGATTGTGTTACAGCCGTTCAGCAAAAAGAGTATGCAATCCACCGCAAAAATGCAGGCTCTCGGCCCTCAGATGGAAGAATTGAAAGTAAAGTATAAGGATAATCCGACAAAACTGAATCAAGAGATGGGCGAGCTGTATAAACGTGAAAAGATAAATCCGCTCGGTGGTTGTCTGCCGATGCTCTTGCAGTTCCCAATTTTCATTGCTTTGTACGGTTTATTGAACAAGCATTTTGAATTGCGCGGTGCCATGTTTATACCCGGATGGATTACTGACTTGTCAATGCCCGAGTCGATCGTGAATTTTTCTCCGGTGAGTTTGCCGCTCATCGGTAGTGATATCAGGTTGCTTCCGATTCTATACGGTGCATCGATGATTTTCTCATTCAAGATTAGCCAAACAGGAGCCCAACAGGGTGGTATGGCTGGAAAATTCATGATGTATGGTATGCCTATCATGTTCTTTTTCATACTTTACAACGCTCCTTCTGGATTGTTGTTATACTGGATGGTCATGAATATGATTTCGATAGGACAGCAAATATTCGTGAACTACCGAAGAAAGAAAAAACTTGAGAAGGGTGAAATTCCTGACAAGCAAACCAAACTATTCACCAAAAAACCAATTAAGCGCTAACTCAGGAGCACATATGTTCAGAGAATTTGAAGGAAAAACAGAACAAGAAGCTATTGCGGCCGCAGTTGCCGAATTACAAATCGACAGCCAAGATTTCGATGTGGAAATCCTTGATTCTGGCCGTAAAGGTCTTTTTAAAAAAGGTCCGGTACGTATCAGGGTACACCTCGATGACGAACAGTTTGAAGAAGTTGAAGAAGGACTGTTATCTGCAATGACCGTTCCTGCTTCTACTGATTCTGCCATTGTTGAGGATTATGAGCAAGAAATAGTAGATTTCGTAACCACACTGTTGGTAAAGATGGGGTTTCCCGGATCAGTGGAGATCAGTTATCGTAAAGAAGGAAAACTTGGATTAGAAATTATTTCCAAACACTCTTCGATTATCATCGGTAGGAAAGGGAAAAATCTCGATGCTATCCAGCTCATTGCCAATGTTGTCGCCGGTAAGTTACATGAAGAAATCAAAGTAGTTGTCGACAGTGAAAATTATAGGATTCGACATGAAGAACAATTGGTAAGGCTTGCTTACAAAACCGCTGAACAAGTCCGGCTCAATGGAAGATCAAGACTGCTCGAACCAATGAATCCTTTCGAACGTCGTTTGATCCACACCGCCCTCAATGAATTTGAAGGGGTACAAACAAAGAGTGAAGGCGAAGGATTATACAAGCAAGTAAGAATAATCAAGGACGACGAATTACCCCCTTTGCGTTCTTGAACGATGATATCGGAGAAATGTAATGTTGCGTCAAAGCAGACAGATTTTTACTTCTGAATCAGTAAGCGAAGGACATCCCGATAAGGTTTGTGATCAGATTTCCGATGCGGTTCTCGATGCCTATCTTGCTTTGGATCCCTATGCCAGGGTCGCATGCGAAGTCTTTGCCACGACCGACAGGGTCATCGTGGGCGGGGAGATCTCCTCGAAAGCTTCGGTTGATCTTGAGCCGTTGGTTCGAAGCGTCATTCACGACATCGGATATGATTATCATGATTCCGGATTTGAATCCGATAAGATCGAAGTCCAGATCTATATCAAGGAACAATCGGCTGATATTGCGTTGGGAGTTGACTTAGAGAGCAACCAGTTCGGTGGCCAGGGCGCTGGGGACCAAGGAATGATGTTCGGTTATGCATGCAAGGAAACCGAGCCGTTCATGCCTGCGCCAGTGATGTTTAGCCATAAACTATTGGAAAAGGCAGCAGCATTGAGAAAAAGCGGACAACTTCCATGGCTTAGGCCTGACGGGAAAGCTCAGGTGACAGTGGAATACGACCATCAGAATCCCGTGGGTATCAAGACAGTGGTCCTTTCCCATCAACACGAGCCTTCCATTACAACCGAGAATTTGACCCGGATACTCAAAGCCGAAGTAATCGAACCTGTGTTGGCTGAAACCGGGCTTCTAAACAACGGGACGACATATCTAATTAATCCGACAGGACGCTTCGTTACCGGCGGTCCCGCTGGAGATACCGGTTTGACAGGCAGGAAGATAATCGTAGATACCTATGGTGGAATGGGTCGCCATGGAGGCGGCGCGTTTTCTGGCAAAGATCCTTCAAAAGTTGACCGATCCGGAGCGTACATGGCTCGGCACGTGGCTAAAAATCTCGTGGCTTGGGGCTTGTGTTCTCGTTGTGAAGTCCAGATTTCATACGCTATCGGTTATCCATATCCAGTATCGGTGTTAGTAGATACCTTTGGAACCAGTGATTATGATGATAGTGAAATTGAGTCTTTGGTCAGCAACGAATTTGATCTTTCTCCCCAAGGGATCATTTCCTATCTCGATTTGTTACGACCTATTTATAGGGCAAACGTGAACTATGGCCATTTTGGAAAACCCGGAGTACCTTGGGAGCATTTGATAGCCAAGCCAAAATTCTAGACAATCACAGTTCATTTTCTAATATGGTACGCAACTGGCGGGCTCGTTCGACAGAGAATTGGGCTCCCCACTGTTGTATGATTTCTCCTGCGAGGAATGATGCAATGTTTCCGGCTTTCTCAATCGGGACCTTCTTACAGAGACCGTAGAGGAATCCGGCTGCGTAGACATCCCCGGCACCGGTCGTATCGGTAGGTTTTTTCGGTCCCTGTACGGGGATGCCGATGATCTCTTTGTTATAGGAAATAAACGATCCACGCTTGCCATTCTTTACTACGGCAATATCACAAAGTTTTCCCATCGATTTGCAGCATTCATACGCATCATAGTTGTCAAATAGGATTCTGGCTTCCTCACTGTTGGCAAACACGATATCGGCATGGTTGCTTATCAATGAAAGAAATGTATCGCGATTCCTTCCTACGGCAAAAGGATCGGCAATATCAAAAGAAACCAAGGTTCCTGATTGACTAGCAATTTCAAGTGCTTTCATCACCGCTTCTTTTTGGGTCTGTGTGTCCCACATATATCCGGTGAAGTGAAAAATATCAGCTTCGGAAACCGTAGAGGTCTTTACATCATCTTTCCCATAATATCGGTTTGCCCCGAGATAGGTGTTCATCGTTCTTTCCGAATCTGGAGTGATGAGGATGATCGAAGATCCTGTGGGCTTATCGCAATAAGCCAGTTCATCATTAACAGCAAGATCATTCAATCGTTTTTGATAAATCGCTCCGTATTCATCAGAACCGACTTTCCCGGCAAGAGTTGCGTCAATGCCAAATGCGGCAAGGGTAATGATCGTGTTTGGACAGGATCCGCCGCATGAGTATGAAACGTTCCTGTTATTAAGGAACTCCAAAAGGTCCTTACGACGTTTTTCATCGATAAGGTGCATGGTTCCTTTATGGACGCTCAACTGATTGAGATCTTCATCGGTAACCTGGGAAATAATATCAATGAGAGGATTCCCAATACCATATACTTTTGGGTACTGCTGTTCCATGCATCAATAGTATACGCAAAATTAGGAGAGCACAACAACTTGGATTGCCAAAAGAGAGTAAGCCCTGTACCATGGTGATATGGCATCATATGTGATTACCGGAGGGAAGCCCCTTTCTGGATCGATAGAAATCAGTGGTAATAAGAATGCGGCATTGCCATGTCTTGCTGCGACCTTGTTAACCGATGAGCCTGTCATCTTGAAAAATATTCCGGAAATCGAAGATGTGGGGGCGATGTTGATGTTGCTGGAGTCTCTGGGGTCAGAGATTGAAACGTTGGATCGCCATAAAATTAAGATTACCGGCAATCGTAAAAATTCCCTGCCACTAGAATCGTTACCGGTAGAGATTGTCGACTCGATCAGGGCCTCAATCCTATTGGCAGGCCCTTTGGCGGTAAGGGCAAAATATGTATCACTTCCACCTCCTGGCGGTGATGTGATCGGTTATAGGCGTCTTGATACTCATTTTTTGGGTTTGGAAGCGTTAGGGTGTACCTGTACGATCACCCCCGAAGGACGGCTGGAAGTTGTTGCCGGAAAACTGAAAGGTACTACGATCTTCCTTGACGAAGCTTCAGTTACCGCTACCGAAAATGTATTGATGGCTTCGGTCCTTTGTGAAGGTATCACCGTAATCAGTAATGCTGCCTGTGAACCGCATGTACAGGATTTATGCAACATGCTAGTCGCTATGGGTGCAAACATCTCCGGTATAGGATCCAATTTGCTGACCATTGAAGGTGTCGCAACTCTCAGCGGATGCACATTCACGATCGGTTCGGATTACATGGAAGTCGGCTCTTACATCGGGCTTGCCGCGGCTACCGGAGGAGAATTGGAATTGAAAGGGGTGAATATCAAACACCTTCCGATGATCCAAATGGGATTCAAGCGAATCGGGGTAGAGTGGATCAAAAACGGACCCGACTCCATCATAGTTCCTACTGTTCAGTCAAGGGTTATCAAACGGGCTCTTGACGGAGGAACTTCAAAAATTGACGATGCGCCATGGCCCGGGTTCCCGGCAGACCTGCTTAGTATCATTACCGTCGTTTCAACCCAAATGAAGGGAACGATCCTTATCCATGAAAAAATGTATGAGACTCGGATGTTCTTTATCGATTGGCTGGTAAGGATGGGTGCAGATATTATCCTTTGCGATCCGCATAGGGCGGTGATCAATGGTCCGTCCCGCTTAAAAGGTGCAAATCTGACAAGTCCAGATGTCAGGGCCGGAATGGCACTAGTGATTGCTGCATTATGTGCCGATGGTGTTTCTACCATCCAAAATATTTACCAGATCGAGCGGGGGTATGAACGATTGGAAGAGAAGCTTCTGGGGGTTGGGGCTTTGATTACTCGAGTGCGATAATCATTATAATCTTATAGACTTAGACAATAATCATTCAAAATAATCCACCTTCTTTCCCACACTATTGCACAAGTTATCCACAGGTTATTTCACATAACAGCTACTAGTGTTATTCCCAAGTGATGGACATGTTGAAATTACTGATGTAACAACAGATATAAGGCAAGATGTCAACTTATTGCTTATTAATGAAATAAATAATTCCTAGTTACCTAATTCTTAAGCAATTCTTATATAATTGTCATAGTCATTTTATTGGTGTTTATGTACCACCTAGAGACATATTAATCCACAGGTTTTCCACAAGGTTCTTGCATTTCAGTACAAGAATAAGATGGATAGGCTTCTGAGACTTTTCGTTGGTTTTTTAAGAAGGTGCTTTTACCGTTTCTCCTGAGGTGGCTCATCGTCAAGACAGCATTGCATGAAAGTGTTTCCAAGCCTTTGCTAAAGAATACTATCGTATCCAATTCATGAAATAATTCACGTACATTCCCTGGCCAAGGATATGAAAGCATCAGCTCAAATGTCCGGTTATCAAGTTTTCGTTTTTCAGACAGTTGCTCCAGCCTATGGTTGATGAGCAATGGAATATCTTCGATACGGTCGCGTAACGGCGGTATCTCAATAGTGAACTGGTCGATCCGATTATAGAAATCTTTACGTAACTTACCGCTTTCAACCAACACTTCCAACGGAATGTTTGACGCGGTGATCAATTTGAAATGGCTATTGATAGTGTAATCTGATCCGATCGGGCGAAACTTCCCGGTTTCCAACAACCGAAGCAACTGTCCCTGCGATTCATGTTCGAGCAGTTCTATTTCATCAAGAAATAATATGCCGTTGTGAGCTTGTGCCAGCAATCCTTGACGTGGTTCTTTTGCATCAGTGAAAGCTCCTTTTATATGGCCGAATAACAGTGATTGTTGTAAAGATCCTTTTAATGAAGCGCAATTGATGATTACCATCGCTTTAGGACAACCTGAGTGCAAATAAAGCAGCTGGGCAACGATTTCTTTTCCTGTTCCCGTTTCCCCGTTGATGTGGACACAGTTAAAATGTGGCCCCAGGCGACGAATTGTCGCCCTGATCGTTTGTATTGTTCTCGATGTTCCTACCAGTATAGAAGAGAAAGGGTCGGTCCTTTGTTCGAGATATGAATCGATTGTCTCTTTTGCGAGGTGCTTTGAAAGAATATGTAATCCTCCAAATTCGATAATCGCATCGATCAACTTGTCCATTGTCACCGGTTTTGAAACAAACAGGGCATTGCAATCTCTCATGATCCCATCGGTGCAGTGGGGATGCATTTTCATCCGGGGGATGAGGAAAATTTTTAATCCTCGGATTTCTTCCATGACAAATAATGAAAGTAGTTTTTCAAGCGGGATAAAAGCAGTATCAGCGTCGATGATGATTATTGGCGAAGGATCATTACTTGCTATGGAAAGGATTTTTTCAAGCTGTTCCATCGAAATGGCTGCCGAGACAGGTGTGGAAAAGCTTCGGTTCACCAAAGCCCGTAACCTTACATCTTTGGTGATAAGATACAGCGACACATGCGACTCCGAGTAGTATGTAGTGAATATGCTTATAGTGTAACCTTAAAATTCCTTCAGGACCATGCTTCAAATACGGAGCATTTTACTCATCCCTGAATTCTTCTAGATAGGACTGTACCACGGAAAGAGCATAGATCGCTGCTGTTTCTGACCGCAAGATGTTTGTTTTTAACAGTATGGAGTTAAATCCTTGGGACATGAAGCGGTCGATCTCGTTTGGAGAAAATCCTCCTTCGGGACCGATAACAAGAGCGATTGGCAGAGAAGGGGGAAGATTATGAAGTACTTCGAACAGTGGTGTTTGTCGTGCTATCGGAGCCTCATGAAACACGAGCACGGGTCCTTTGTTCCCCCATTCACTTATCATGCCATCAATCGCCATCGGAGTTGATATTTCTGTAGGGACTTGTGATCCGCACTGTTGTAAGGCCTCCTTGACGATCGTGTTCCACCGAGCCGTTTTTGCATGTACTGACGACAAATCTTTTTCAGCAAGAGTCACCACGGCATGTTCTGTTTCCAGGGGAACGATCCTTGTCGCACCGATTTCTGTCGCTTGGCGAATTATTTGATCAAATTTTTTACCTTTGCACAAACCAATGTACACATGAATTTCCCGTAGCTTTAAGTTGTAGGCAGGAAGGGCTTCGGGGGCTGAAGTGAAACTAGGACCGGCTTGCTGGCAACCAATGATACAAACATCTTGTTTGTGCAGTATGATTGATAAATTCCAACCATTGCCTTTACGGTCTCTTCCTGCAAACGCGGAGCCCTCCTTCATTCTCAGAACCCTTGTCAAATAATGAGTGTCTTTTGCGGATAACTTGAACTCATGTTCTCCATTGAATTCCGGCGGGAGTATGAATGTTCGCATCAGCGGTTTGTTTCCAGCAGCTCTATGGCCTTTTTCAGTACGGGGTCAAAATCCGGATCCACTAACGGCCTTTCATCATAGGGGATTTCTTGCAGATACAATCGTCTGAGTACCAATCTATATACATCTGTCGGCAACGGAGTTTCAGAACCACTTACCATTTCCAAGAATTGATCCATATGTTCTTCGGAATAACCGGGGTGCTCTTCAACAAAAGTTTCCGCTATGCCGCTTTCTATGAATTTGGCATAAACATCCATCTTTTCTTCTGCCACCGTTATCTCATCCACCTCATAATCGACAGGAATCCCTATTTTGTTGATATCATTGTTGTTCGGGGTCCGGTATTGGCTTGTGGTCAACGTATAGTACCCTTGATCAAACGGGGATACCAACTGTATGAGACCTTTTCCGAAAGTCGTGTTACCAACCAAGGTCGCCCGTCCATTGTCTTTCAAAGCTCCTGCTAGAATCTCGCTGCTCGAAGCAGATCCCTTGTTGACCAACAATACCAGAGGAATAGATTCCTTAAGAATCGTGTCTCGTTGTGCGACATAAGTTTTTTCACGAGTGTCGTTTTTCCCATAAATGTGAACAATTTGCTTGCCGGATAATAGCATATCTGCAACTTCAAGTGCTGCGTCAACAATACCGCCGGGATTATCCCTGAGATCCAGGATTACTCCCTTCAGCGGTTTACCGGCAAATTCTTGCAAAGCCTCTCGTGTTTGCTGTCCGGTCGAATTGGTAAATTGTGTGATTCTGAGGTACCCTATCATATCATTGTCGATATATGTCTTGGAGACGGTCGGCACGGATACGATTTGACGGGTCACCGGAACATCAAATACTGTCGATCCCCGATGAATCGTAAGCATTACTATCGTGTTTGGCTGGCCTTTGAGAGCCCGGGACGCATCCTCTGCCTCCATATCATCTACAGGTTTGCCATCTATGTGACTGACGAGATCCCCGCTTCTAAGGCCGGCCATTTCCGCAGGAGACCCAGGGAACACCGATGTAATGTTGACCATATATGTTTCAGGTTTGCTAAAATCGCGATATTCTAAAAAATGTTTTGAAATGTAAGCTCCGATCCCTCCGTATGTTCCAGTTGTTTCCTCACTGAAATCAGCAGCTTCCTTGGCAACCACATAGCCTGAATACGGGTCTTCAAGAGCGGTGAAAAGAGCTTTCGCCATAGATTCAAATACTACATCATTATCAATTTCAAACAGAAAGTCTCTGTTTACGAGACGATAAAGCAATTCCAGTTTACGAATATTTATAGATATTTCATCGGATGCTGTTGTATTTTGCATCGGAGATTGATAATAGAAGAGATTTGAAGCTAGTTTCTCGTCAATTCCATTTGCTGCCGCGATATGACTAGCAAATACTAATGAAACCAATACAATGACTAAAACAATTCTTCTTTTTTTCATAGTAAGCAAAATATACATAATTTTTTTACAGTAGGCCATAGAATCTGCCGATATGGTTGACCACAATAAAGACTCATACTACACTTCTTCCATGTATTTATTCATTGAATATCCTTCGTGGATTTCCCCCACGATTTTTTCAGGATTGCCAATTCGTTGGTATAGCCTCATGTACCTGGTGGCTTTTGCCGTGGCATTCCTATTGGTGTGGAAGCAGATTAAACGAAAAGAAGTTAATCTGACCGTCGATGAAGCAACGACTCTTTTTCTCTACACTATCGCAGGCCTGATATTAGGCGCACGACTCTTTTCCACACTCTTTTATGATGGCACTGGCTATTATTGGACACATCCGTGGTTGATTTTCTGGCCATTCAGTGATGGCCAATTTGTCGGGTTGCCAGGGATGAGTTATCATGGTGGTCTTGTTGGGACCACGGTGGGAGCCATAATCTTTTGTAAAGTCCATAAAAAGGATTTTTGGCACATTGCCGATGCTTTGATCGCAGGTATTCCACTTGGCTACACATTTGGGAGATTGGGTAATTTTATTAATGGGGAACTCTGGGGTCGCGTGTCCACAGCCCCATGGGCGATGGTATTTCCGGATGCCCCTTCATACTCGACGGGTCTGGAATGGGTTAAAAACTTTGCCGATACCATCGGTCTTGCATATGTCCAAGGCGAAATGCTCAACTTGCCACGGCATCCTTCGCAACTCTATGAAGCCTTGTTCGAGGGCATTATTCTCTGGATATTGATCTGGTTCGTATTCAAGAGGATTAAGAAACATGACGGATTTCTCCTCGCATGGTATTTGATAGGATATGGATTTTTCAGATTTGTCATCGAATATGTACGTGAACCCGATGCCAATTTGGGCTTTATCATTCAACTGGGAGACAAAACTGCTCCGATAGCTTTGTTTGAATCCTTCTTGAACATATCAATGGGACAGCTATTCTGTTTGTTGATGATCATCGTTGGGATTGTCTTGTTGTATTATACGAAGGCCAGGGGGATTCGACTCGAAGTTAAAAGAATGGCAAAGATGAACCGCGGTAAAAAGAAGAAGAAAAAGAAATAGATTTTGTTTCTCATAGGAGCGTCTGATGAATACTATTGAACACCGTTTGGAAAAATTGCGCAAACGAATGGCGAAAGAACACATAGATGCCTGGATTATCACCGGATCAGATCCGCATTCAAGTGAATATGTTTGTTCCCGTTGGCAGACAAGAAGCTGGATTAGCGGATTTACAGGTTCCGCAGGTACTGTTGTGGTGACTAGGGACAAAGCTCTGCTTTGGGTAGATTCAAGATATTTTATCCAAGGTGAGCAACAGTTAAGAAATACTTCGTTCGAATTGCAAAAATTGGACACCCCTCAAGTTTTAGATCATGTTCAGTGGCTTGCACGTACCATGGAATCAGGCAGCGTCATCGGATTTGAAGCATCAACGTGTACGGTTACGGCGAAAAGAAACTTGGAACGAGCTTTTATCGGGAAACGATTTGAATTAGTCGGTACAGAGGATTGGTTTGATCAAATTTGGGAAAATCGACCAGAAATACCTCATGAGCAAGTTGTAGAGATGGAAGATACGTATGTCGGGTATAGTCGGAAAGAGAAAATCGAACTCATTAGAAAAGAGCTCGCTCAACAAGGTTGTACTCATACGATAATCGCCAGTCTTGACGACATTGCCTGGATCCTCAATCTCAGAGGTTCTGACATCGAATATAATCCGGTATTCCTTGCCTATTTGATTATCGGCCCCGACAGTACCGTCCTTTGTAGCGATGGCAGGCATTTTTCCAAAGAGGTTTATTCGAGTCTTTCAAAGGATGTATCGATACTCGGGTATGATGAAATCGATACAGCCTTGAAAACTTTGGCTTCAGACGGATATCGTGTCTATTATTCGGCTGATAAGATATCTGTACGACTTCTCGAAGCACTCCCAAAACAAGTCGATACGGTTGAAGGACGTGATATTTCCACCGACCTGAAATCGACAAAAAATAAAGCTGAACTTGAAGGAATGCGGCGAGCGCACCTATTAGACGGCGTTGCATTGGTAAAATTCTTGGCCCGAGTGAAAACTTCTGGAAAGACTTATAACGAAATCTCACTTGCAGAAGAACTGATCCGGTGCAGATCAGAGCATCCTGAATACCTCGGGCCATCGTTCTCACCTATCGCCGCATATCGTGAACATGGCGCGCTTGCCCATTACAGTGCAACCGAAGAAAGTGCTCATGTTCTTGAAGGAGATGGCCTGTTGGTCCTAGATACAGGAGGGCAGTATGCCAGTGGTACGACCGATATCACTCGCACATTGCTTTTTGGAACCGCCTCGGATGAGATGAAACGGGATTACACCCTCGTACTGAAAGGTACTATTACATTGGCTGCCCAAAAATTCCCAAAAGGTACATATGGATATCAACTTGATGTGCTTGCCCGCCAATTCCTGTGGCAGCAAGGACTATCGTTCGGCCATGGTACCGGACATGGGCTTGGATTTAGGTTGAATGTCCATGAAGGTCCCCAAAATATTTCTCCTAGGCCGACAATGGTTTCTTTGAAGGCCGGGATGGTCATTTCAGATGAACCCGGTGTGTACAAAGAAGGACGATATGGGATACGAATCGAAAATATTGTTGCCGTGAAACAGGCTGAGACCACCGAATTCGGTTCTTTTTTAGCGTTTGAAGTACTCAGTTTTTGTCCTTTTGAACGTGATCTAATCGATAAAGACCTGCTTGCCCCCAATGAGATACAGATGATTGATGATTATCATGAAACCGTTCGCAACACACTCTCACCGTATCTAGATGAGAAAACAAGAACATGGCTTAAAGAAGCTACAGCGGCACTGTGACTTTACCTATCACAATTAAATAGCTATATTCGGTACCAGTGTACGTTAAGGAGATTTTGATGGTTCAAGCTTTATATAAAAATGGAAAAATCAGCAGGAAAGGTCCTGTAGTGTTAGTGATAATGGATGGAGTTGGTTTCGGAGCATATCAAGAAGGAGATGCCGTCGCGGATTCAAAAACCATGATGTTGAAGCAACTGCTGAAAACAGCCCCATGGACAAAATTAAAAGCCCACGGGACGGCTGTCGGTCTTCCCTCTGATGAAGACATGGGTAACAGTGAGGTCGGTCACAATGCAATGGGCTGCGGAAGAGTATTCTCCCAAGGAGCGAAACTTGTCAACAACTCAATTGAGACCAGGGCTATGTTCGAAGGTGCGGTATGGGAAAAGCTCGTCAACAACGTAATAAATACCAATGGCACGCTTCATTTTATAGGACTGCTTTCAGACGGTAACGTTCACTCCCACATCAATAATTTGAAAAGTATGGTGATTGAAGCCAAGAAAGAAAAAGTTAAAAAAGTTCGCGTACATGCCTTACTTGATGGAAGGGATGTCGGTGAGTTGTCTGCTTTGGAGTATTTTGATCCGTTTAGTGAATTTTTGGCATCATTGTCCGACGACTCGTTTGATGCAAAAATTGCCTCTGGCGGTGGAAGAATGGTAATCACCATGGATCGTTATAATGCTGACTGGGAGATGGTGAGACGGGGTTGGCAGACACATGTCTTGGGTGAAGGTAGAGAATTTTCCAATCCTCATGAAGCAATCGAAACCCTCAGGAAGGAAACTTCAGCCATAGACCAGGATCTTCCCCCATTTGTCATTTCCGAGAATGGTGTTCCTGTCGGACCGATAGTGGATGGCGATAGTGTAATATTGTTTAACTTCAGGGGAGACCGGGCCCTTGAGATTACAAAAGCTTTCGAAGCTGAAACACTAGATGAATTTGATCGTGTACGGCATCCCAAGGTCGAGTATGCAGGCATGATGGAATATGATGGAGACATGCATGTCCCCAAACAATATCTCGTAACGCCACCCTCTATCGATCGAACGCTGGCTGAATATCTTTGCGCGAGTAATGTTCGTCAGTATTCGATCAGTGAAACGCAAAAATATGGCCACGTTACCTATTTCTTTAACGGAAACCGAACAGGTAAATTTGATGAAAAACTGGAGACTTATGTTGAAGTTCCTTCTGACAATGTCCCGTTCGAACAACGGCCTTGGATGAAATGCGCCGATATTACCGACAATGTAATCAAGGCTGTTAAAAGTGGTAAGTATGATTTTATCAAGTTGAACTATCCCAACGGGGATATGGTCGGGCATACTGGTAATTATCAGGCTGTGGTATGTTCCATGGAAGCAATGGATCTGCAAATCGCAAGGCTAAAGAGTGTCGTAGAGCAATATGGCGGGATTTTGATTTTAACAGCTGACCACGGTAATGCCGATGATATGTATGAGCATGACAAGAAAGGGAATGTAAAGCGAAAAGAGGACGGTAGTCCAAAATCCAAGACCGCCCATTCATTGAATCCTGTTCCGTTTATTATCGTGGATCCGAATTACAATGGTGAATATTCGACAACCTTGAGAGAAGGGTTGGGGATTAGCTCGATTCCGGCAACCTGTATGCAACTTCTTGGTTTTGAGCCTCCCGAGGATTATGATCAGAGTATTATCGAGTTGATATGATAAGCTACGTAGGACTGTCGTTAACGGCAGTCCTACATTCTTTCACCTTGAAGGATCGGTGAAACTAATAAAACTCCTGCCGCATAACACACTAAAGCAAGGATTTTCCAGCCTGAGGCGATAGATACAGCTATTCCCATGTTTGCTAAAATCATTAGGATAAAACCTCCGCAACGCAAGGCGTTATGACGGGTTTTTTCTTTTAGAAAAATCACTATGAAACTTCCTATTGCAATCATCTGTAAAAGAGCTGAAATCATCAAGACGGCAGATGATGCGATAGCACCGGAAACAATCACTTCCTTTGAGTTGGCACTCACATCAGCCAAAGCTGCCAATAATAACGATGCAAAAGCCCCTATAAAAACCAATTGGCCTGATTTGAACATATTTGAACCTTGCTGGAACAAGCCGATTGCAAATACGAGAAACGCACTGAATACTAGGGCAAATTGATATAATACCGCCACGGTCGAAAAACTGATAATCGAAACTGGAACCAACAGAGAATAGATTGGTATGATTTTTACAAAGCATAACGTGTGTGTAAGAAATAACAGGGGAAGCATACGTCGTTCCATCACCATCCTTGAAGTGTCTTTCAATGCGATTGAAAACGATCCTGCGAGTGAGATCAATGCGATGATCAATGCTGGCAACAATTCTCTTCCAAACACTTGAAGCGGGACCGGGGCGGTTGTTCCTGCACCTGGATTCGCAAACAGCAATCTAAGGGACGCTTGTCCCGCCAGAACTACTAAAGAGATAGAGAGGAACGTATGCAATGCAAGGCCTGTGATTCGTAAGTACTTGTTCATGGCGCCCCGATCAGATCAATTCCCGATACGGTGTTGCCATCGGCCGGACTATCATGCGTGAAGTATATGCGGCTCCAAAGGCTCCGATTGCAGTATCAAGCAATGTTCCGATACCTGATAATAATGGCAAAAGCGCGACAAATATCAAATCTAATTGCTGGAATTGGATGTGTAAGAATTTGGCTGCTGCAAGCATGATGAAAAGGCTTTCAAACCCAAGGCTCCAGGAGCTTAGAAACGAAAACATTACGCAGATACCTGCCATGACCGCACCAGTTTTCCATCCCGGTAATGAACCGGTAGCCGCATGCACCATTGCCATCATCGTGATGGTGGCAACCATGGCACTCCCTCCTTTTCCGATTATCGTGTAAAGGGGAAGTGCTGTTCCCGCAATTCTTTTCTGAACTTGGTTGTTTCTCCTAGTGGTCGGCAACAATACCATGGTCGAATACAGATGGTTGCCGGTGAAGAACGCTGCGATCAAAGCACTTATCGTACCGAAAAGGATTCTGTAAGGATTCCCTCTGGTAAACCCTGTGACGATGCCATAGAGTAATGGAAGCAGGACAAACAAGCCGGTTGCTGTTGCGATTCCAATTACGGCAAAGAAACGAAGGTTCTTGAAAAATAATTCATCAAAATTTACCGTATTGAAATAGTTGGCAGCTAGAAGTCCAATGAACAAGGCTCCGAGCACAGCAAAGAATCGAGCCAGCCTGAACATGGCTTCTGAGAATGAATTCATCACGACATAAGCAGGCCGGATCACTTCGATATTCGGCTTTAACGCGTAACCGACTAAAAGGGCAAGAATGATTATCGGTAACAGGTGCGAATTGCTCAAAATAACCTGTGAAAATGCATTTTTACCGACAAACATCGAAACGATATCTACAGTTGCTCCCTGATTGACACCATCGGGAATAGCCGATACCGAAGCAATAATGTTAAGGTTCTCAAATCCAAATGGCAATAACTGGTAGATCGCATATGCTGCGGCACTTAAAAATACGGCAGTAACAATGCTCCACAAAATAGTGGTGCCTACCATCATGGCAGTTCTGGCATGTCTTCGTAGCGATGAAATTCCTGCGCAGAACATGACGAATACCATTGGAAATAACATAAAAATTCCAATGTCAACCAACACAGGAACTAACGACCCCACAATGGTTCCGTAGAGTTCAAATTCTCCAAGAAGCAGCGTTGCGGAAAATCCCAATGCCACAGCGGCAACATAGGTAATCCAAGTTTTCATATTCGCAACCTTATCCCATTGAAATCTATAAGTCAATTAATTAACGGTATGGCAAACTATCCTAATAGGTTTTGTATTCGATAATCCGCCAAAGAATCCAATCTTAACCATTCCAGCGCAAGTCGTATCATGTGTTCAGAGTTACTTTCATTCTCTTCGTTCACGCAAACCCCTAAAGTTAACAAAAATACTGCCTGTTGGAACGATTCTTTGCGATACCATACAATTCCATCATAGAGATTATATCCTATGTAAGTCCTAAACCTCTCAAGATCCATCAGTTTTGCAAGCAATTTTTTTGCCTGGGCCGTGCAGTCTCTATCCAAATGCATCAAAAATTGTGGACAGGAAGCCAAGAATGCACTGCCATCGAGTACTTTTTGTATCTCTAATTCTCCTATTGTTAACGGTAATGCCGCTTCTTTGAAGAACACCGATGTGGCTAATTGGTCAATAATGGTTGAAGCCATCTGCAAAGAGCAATCATCTGGTAAAAACGGCTTGATGAATAAATAGGCATTAATTATCAAAGGGATTTCTGCCATGGCTATTGCACCGGTATGGAATATATTCCTCAATTGCTCGCGCTCGTCTTTTTTCTCTTTGAAGCAATCAGTCAAACGTTTCAATTGACCTACTATTACCAAAGGATCGACTTCATAGATTCCGTCACAGATCGCCCGTTGGGTCGCACTGGGCATTTTTTCCATCTCAGCGGTGAGTCTCGCATATGATTCACCAACCATGAGAATGAATTTTCTGGCAGCTGCAGGGCTGGATGTCCCATGGCTGATCTCAGTTGCCATTTTGAACATCTCCGGTGAGCGGAAATTTTCCATCGCCTTGAATATCGGCTCCATCCTGATAATCTTGAGATCTCTTTCAAATGACAATGACCCTTCGTTTCCGATCATCTGATAAAGCTTCTCATAAGCTCCGTCGAAATCTTCAACTTCCCTGATATCGGTAAAAATTCTAGTTTCATATCCGTTGAGATGCAGAAACAACCCTTCGTCAAAGAACGTAATCGAAGGGCAGAGATACCGTCTGTTCGAATAAAAATCCATATAGAGGACAAAGCGTCTTCCCCCGACTTTAATATCGAGGCTCTCTGCCAATGTGTTGCTAGAAACTTCTCGGGAACCATCGGGCTTGCGTCTCAATTTTGGTGCGGAAGTCTTTATCCTGCCTTCACTCTTTTCGTACCTGTTATTATACACGACCAGGACTTTATCAGTGTCGATACCATTTACATATGCAAAAACAGCCTCTTCGACACCAAAATCATTCGCCATGTCGAACAGTTCGAAATTTTCGGATCCCGAGAATAGATATCTCATCCGCAAAAGTGGAAAAATCCTTCTCTCATGCTCAGAAATCAAGCGGTTATCGGGAGTTTCTTCCCAATAAGCTTTCTTGAATTCCATGCCATATTTTTCCTTGAAACCTTCAATTTGCCCATGACCGAACATCGGCAATCCGGGCATGGTTGCCAATAGGGTGCATACCCCGAAATATCGATCACCATCGCCGAATTGGGCGATAGCCGTATCTTCGTCAGGATTATTCATGAAATTTACGAATCGTTTGAGAATTTCCGGATCGAAAGCGATGGTATTCTTTATCGTATCCCGATACTTTTTATTCTCTTGGTTTTTCAACATGTTCATGAAAGCGCTGTTATAGACGCGATGCATTCCGAGAGTCCGGACAAAATACCCTTCCATCATCCAGAATGCTTCGGCAAGCAAGAGTGTATCGGGCAATTCAGTCGCGATCCTATCGACGACTTCTCTCCAAAATTCTTGCGGCATCCTTTGATTGAATTCTTCTTCGGTCAACCCTGAGGTTGATCTTCCCGGGATATCTCCTCCAGAGCCCGGGCGTGGATACCATAACCGTTGGACATGCTTTCTCGCTAACGTCATCGCCGCATCGAACCTGATGATGCTAAAGTTGCTTGCTACATGAAGGATCTGTTGAATGACAGCCTCTCGTGTATCTTTATTGAGGAAATCTAACTGAGCCGTATCATTCCAGGGCATTGTCGTCCCGTCATTGCCATGGAATATATACATAGTTTCATGAGTTCTCTTGTCAATTCTCCTAAAAGTGACTGCAGCATCCGACCTGTCGTAATAATGATCTTCAATTTTAATTTCAATATTTGGATTATCTGAAAGATCAATTCCATTGTAGGAATAATTAGGGTAAGGAGGCCATGGAGAACTGATGAAGAATTCAGGATGATGGATCATCCAATCACTATCAAGCCCGGTATGATTCGGGACCATGTCGCTTGCCAATCTGATATTGCGTTCTGTACAACGCCGATCCAGATTTTTGTATGCCTCCCACCCTCCGAGATTTGAAGCGATATCATAACTTTTGAGTGAATAGGCCGAAGCTTCGGCATCAGGATTGCCACAAGCAATCTTGATGCTTTTTGAAGCTTGGCTCCGCTCCCACAACCCGATGAGCCACAATCCTGTAAACCCTCTCTGAGCTAATAGATCAAGTTCTCTGTCAGGAATAGCGTCAAGGGTTTTAATCGGATAGCCGTATGTCTTGCTCAGTTGGTCTAGCCATACCAGAGTACTTTTCGCAATGAGGACTACATTTGGCATCCAGTTCCTATCGGCAGTGAACGCTTCCTTGTCAAAAGATGCAGTAAAACTCTTATTAGAATAATCGGGGACGGCTATCGGTCCGGGCCCCCCATTCATCCTTGGTTTTTCTTCTTCATTCATGACATCGATCGCCCTTAAAAGAAGCAACAGGAGATCTTCGGGTAACAGTTCTTTCCAATGTTCTAAGATGAAAGAAATTTGGTCATTGAGCGAATCGGAATACAACCGTGAAGGTTCGGTGAGAAAGGTATACAAGTCATCTTCATTTTCTCCAAATCTCGGTGATGATTTGGTATACCCTCCCATCAAGGCGGTCAACGCTTGGCTGGCAGGCGGGAATTGTGTTCCTTGCGGATTGATGAAAGGTCGAATCGATTTAAGTATGGCAGGGTTGTCTATCATGATTTGATGTATAAAGAATCCACGGATCGTCTCTTCCATGAAATAGGGAATGTTGGGATTCTCTGACATCAAAATCGGCGAAGGAAATTCTTTGGCGTAGAAAATCAGAACATCTTGGCATGCTGGAATCCTTGCTATCTGCGGCGACAATCGTGTAAAAAAATCATGATTTTGCTCAACCAAATAGCGTGAGATTACAGCTTGATAGATAGTATGTAGGACCCCGACAGCATTAAGCTTTCCAGCTGAGATGAATGATTCAAGACCTTTTTTATGTTGTAATTGATTGAAGGCGTAAGCAATTTCTTTAGATTGTGACAACATAGTTTCCACAGAAACAGGCGCAGGGAACACCGGTGTATGATAATCAATTTCGATCCTTGTCCGAGCAGCGATGCGTAAATCTCTTGATCCCATGCATGACTCCTAATGAGGCGTTGTGTTTTACCATATCAGTATATCATGACGGCACTTTTGGCGAAACAGAAAAGACTTGTGTCCGCTTCAGACTTGTACTAATAACAATCCCATAAGTAGTTAAAATTGTACGCTATAAGGAAGATGTGAGGTAGAAAAATTACTATCTATAAATTGCTCAACAAGTTGACGACTTTTATCCGCTAATGTTGATAATAGGACTTCCTCATCGGGATTGAATCGCGAAAGAACATAACTTGCCACATCATGGTGAACAGGTCTTCCGACACCGATCCGTAACCGGAGGAATTGGTCAGTTTTAATCATTTGCCGGATTGAACGCAATCCGTTATGCCCTGCCAAAGGCCCCCCCATTTGTAACCTAATCGATCCATACGGAAGTTCGATGTCATCGTGCACAACGAGTATCTGTTCAGGTGATATGTCGAAGTAATTGCTTGCCTCAGCTATGCTCGTACCGCTTAAATTCATGAATGTCATCGGTTTGACGACGATAAAATGGGTGTTCTTCCATGTGATTCGTTTCCACTCGGCATGGAATTTCGATTGCCAACCGGACAATGAGTTCCAATACCGTTCCCATTCCTGTTGAAATATCCAAGCGACATTGTGTCGAGTTTTCGAATATATTGATCCTTTGTTGCCAAGCAATGCAATCAGCCGTACCATGAATGTACTATAGAATGCCAAACGGTGACATTCAAGGCTCTCGGAGGTTATTATCATGTATGTGCTCGTGTGGTATGTACCAGAAAGCCATCTTGAAAAGACTAAGGATGCGGTATTTGCATCTGGCGGAGGAAAGATGGGAGATTATGAGCGATGTTCTTGGCAGTGTATTGGGAAAGGACAATTCTTACCGAATCAAGGCTCTTCTCCGTTCATTGGGAGAGTCGGAGAACTTGAAACAGTTGACGAATATCGAGTTGAAGTGGCGGTTACAGAGGAGAATGCGACGGAAGCCGTTCACGCTCTGCTGAAAGCGCATCCATATGAGACTTGTGCCTACCACCTCATACCAGTGCTGACTATTGAGTATGATCGGTCAAATTGATACACTCTGCTAATTCTTTATGCCTTAATAAGGATTATACATGACACGGACAGAATACCTGCATGACCTAGCAGATAAGAAAATCCTACTTCTTGACGGAGCGATGGGGACCATGATCCAGAGCCTTCCGTTAACTCAAGAAGATTTTGGAGAATCGGACGCAAAGTGCAATGAAGTACTTTCCCTGTATCGTCCCGATGTCATCTTCGATATTCACATGGCTTATCTCGAAGCAGGAGCCGATATCATTGAGACAAACACCTTCGGAGCCAATGAATTTTCACTTACTCACTATGGGCTGCAGGATCAAACGTATGATTTGAATCTTGCCGCTGCCGAGATTGCCCGCGCAGCTGTAGAAGAGTATGAATTACACCACCCTGATACCTATTGCTTCGTTGCCGGAGTGATCGGCCCTACCGGGAAAACAGCATCTTTTTCCCCCTCGGTCGATGATCCTACCTATCGGCAATATGAGTTCGATGATTTTGTCAGGATATATCGTACCCAGATCGACGCATTGCTTGACGGAAGAGTCGATCTTTTGTTAGTGGAAACAGTGTTCGATACGCTCGTTGCCAAGGCTGCTATTGTTGCTGCGTTGCAAGTGTTTGAAGAAAAAGAACTTTCTGTGCCAATAATGGTTTCGGTAACCTTCAGCGATTCGAGTGCGAGAACTCTTTCTGGGCAATCTCTTGAAGCGTTTGTCGCTACCATGTCAGCCTATCCGTTGTTTTCATTAGGTATCAATTGTTCACTCGGTTCAAAACAAATGGCCCCGCTAATCCGTAAGCTTGCCAACATATGCCCGTTTAAGGTAAGTGCGCACCCCAATGCGGGACTTCCTGATAGGGAAGGTTTGTATCGTGAAACCAGCAGTGAGATGATGAGCAATCTGCAGCCGCTTGTAGACGATGGATGCCTATCGATCGTTGGCGGCTGTTGCGGGACGACACCCGATCACATCGCTGCAATCGCAAAGATTCTTGAAGGTAAAGTTCCCAGAACTCCCATACAGAAAACCGATTGCCTTCTATTGAGCGGGTGGGAGCCGGTTGAAGTAGGCGCCGGAGCAACTTTTACCATCGTCGGAGAACGGACGAATGTGGCCGGCTCAAAACGATTCAATCGAATCATCCGGAATCAATCATTTAACGATGCGTTGGCCATTGCCAAACAGCAGGTCGCACAAGGCGCGATGGTGATGGATATTTGTATGGATGATCCGATGATCGATGCTGAACATGCCATGCAAACATTCTTACGACTCATATCAGCAGAACCGGATTTGGCTTCTGTCCCGATTATGATAGACTCCTCCTCCTGGAACGTTATTACAGTTGCATTGAAAGAGATTCAAGGACGAGCGATCATCAATTCAATTAGTTTGAAGGACGGTGCATCGGCTTTCCTCGAAAAAGCACGATACGTGGCTTCGATGGGAGCTGCAATAATCGTGATGCTTTTTGATGAGAAGGGACAAGCTGCTTCTTTTAACCGCAAGTGCGAAATCGCACAGCGATCATACCGATTGCTCGTGGATAATCAAATCATCGATCCTTCGTCGATAATCATCGATCCCAATGTGATGGCCATAGCAACCGGAATCGATGCTCATGATACCTATGCAAAGGATTTCCTTGATGCTGTGAGATGGATTAAGAAACACTTGCCCCGGGTTAAAGTCAGTGGTGGTATTAGTAACCTCTCCTTCTCCTTTAGAGGAAATGATGTCTTCAGAGAAGCGCTACATGCTGTTTTCTTACGTCTTGCAGTCGATGCAGGACTTGATATGGCAATCATGAATCCTTCCGCCATACGTGACCATTCTTATCCTGATAGTGAAGCTGAAGCAATTATTAAAGAAGCTTTCCTATTGGAACACCACAATCCTTTGTTAGCACGAGAAGCATTAATCAGTTTGGCAAAGACAGGATTCGCACGACAATCAAAAGAGCATGGCGAATCTTCTTCCAAAGTCAAACGATGGAGAACATACGAACCTCTTGCAAGGATCTCCGAAGCGATCGTTTTGGGCGAAGAACAATTCTTACAGGAAGATTTGCGTTTATTGCAGGACCGTGATGCCGTCGAAATCATCGAAGGACCATTGATGGAGGGGATGAAAAAAGTAGGGTCTTTATTCGGTGAAGGACGTTTGTTTTTACCGCATGTAGTTAAAAGTGCTCGGGTGATGAAGATTGCGGTCGATATACTTACGCCTCGTCTTGGCTTTGATGATTCATTTGCCTTACGTCAAATCGGAACGATCGTATTGGCAACGGTGCAAGGTGATGTTCATGATATCGGTAAAAACATAGTGGCTCTGGTTCTCAGGTGTAATAATTTTCGGGTGATCGATCTCGGTGTGATGGTCGACGCGCAAAAAATTCTCGATACATGTATCGCAGAAAATGCTGACATTGTTGCTCTTAGCGGATTGATTTCTCCGTCATTGGTAGAAATGGCTCATGTCTGTTCGCTTTTCGCTCAACAGGATTTAAAAGTTCCAGTCATGATCGGAGGTGCCACGACATCAGAAGAACACACGGCGATAAAGTTACATCCTTTGTATCCGGGACATGTGGTGCATGCCGGTGATGTTTCTCAGGCAGTAGCCATAGCACTGCAATTGGTATCGGTGAATCGCGAAAGTTTTCTCACTGCTATCGCGGATCGTTACGATTCTTATCATTCGCGTGAACCGTTATCGGCTGCGACATTGGTTGGAATTGAACACGCGTATGCACAACGGATAAAAAAGATTGAGCCGGCACCACAACCAATGCAGTTGGGAAATGTAAAAATTCGAGGAGAACTTGACCAACTCGTACCGATGATCAATTGGACCATGTTAATCAAGGCCTTGAATATCGATCTTACATCATCAGATGCCGCAAAGGTAAAAGCGGATGCGGTTGCATTGCTCGAGAATCCGTCGGTAAAAGCTTGTTTCGAACAATCCATCATAGCGATCATTGGCATCTATCCGGCCCGTTCATTAGATAATTCGATTGATGTGTTTGATATCAAATCGAAACAAGTGCTTTGTTCGTTCCGATTTGCCAGAAGTCAACAAATAAAAAATAGTAATTCTTTTTCCCTATCCGATTTCATCTTTGAATCTGAAGTTCCGAACGATTATATCGGCATGTTCGTGGCAACTGCAGGACTTAAGACAAACGAACTTACCCGCGTATTCAGAGAAAAACATGACGAATATTCAGCTTTACTAGTTTCTCTTCTCGCTGATAGGCTGGTTGAGGCTTTCAGCGAACACCTCCATCGTGTATCGCTAAAAAAAATCTGGGATTACGGATCTTTACCTTCGATTCGACCAGCTTTCGGATTCCCTTCTTCTCCTGATCATTCTGACAAAACTGCGGTCTTTACTCTCCTCGATGCATCACATGAAATAGGAGTGCGACTGACAGAAAATTACGCAATGGATCCGAGTGCTTCGGTGTGCGGACTCTATTTTGTTGGAAAAGGTGTTAAATATGGAGTTGTTGGCATTATAGGCGAAGATCAGATACTGCAAATTGCCAACTCCACCGGTAGAGATCCTATTCGATTGAGAGAGGTCTTTAATCATGGCTACTAGGCAACAGCCTGGAGCCATGGCATGATAAAAGCAAGCAAGTAGTGTAAAGGAAAAGTATCGATGAAGGTGACAGACATCATTGCACAATCAAAGCACCCTCTGTTTACGTTTGAATTACTTCCTCCATTAAAAGGCCATACAATAGATTCGATTAACGAGACTATCGAAGATCTGTTGGTCTATCATCCTGCTTACATCAACATTACCAATCATCAGCAAGAAGTCGTGTATATTGATAGGGTTGACGGATTGGTGGAACGACGGACCGTTCGCAAACGACCCGGTACGGTTGCTTTATCGGCTGCAATCCATTATCGATATGATATTCCTGTGATTCCACACCTCATTTGCGGAGGAGCCACCAAGGAAGAACTTGAAGATCAATTGATTGATCTACATTTTCTTGGTTTGGACAATGTGTTTGCCCTGCGAGGAGATCCTCCAAAAGGGGAACGTAGATTCATTCCCCACAAGGGAGGGTATGAACATACTGATCAAATGGTCGCCCAAATCGCAGCGATCAACAGGGGAGAGTACCTCGACCCGACGCTACGTGATCCAGTTGCTACCTCATTTTGCATAGGAGTTGCCGGATATCCTGAAAAGCATGCCGAAGCTCCCAACATGGATCATGATATCGCGATGCTAAAAAAGAAGATCGATGCGGGTGCCCATTACATTGTCACGCAGATGTTTTTCATAAATGACCATTATTTTTCATTTGTACAGCGATGTCGCGAAGCTGGTATCGATGTTCCTATCATTCCTGGAATCAAACCGCTAAGTCGGAAAAACGATGTCGATGTATTACCACAAACATTTCATGTCGATTTGCCATCTGAACTAGTCGATGACATACTAGTAGCTCCCACAGCAAGCAAAGTGAGGGAAGTTGGAGTTCGACATTGTATCAGACAAGTAGAGCAGTTATTAAAAGCCGGGGTTCCCGGTGTCCATTTCTATACGCAAGGGAAATCCGATTCGGTCTCACGTGTGGTCAAAGAAACGTTTGGATCATAGAGACAAATGAACGGATTCAACCTTATCGGAGGGTGTATATGGCTCAGAAAAATGTCTCGCTTCAATCGCTCGCATCGAAGAAAGCTTTGCAGATCTTAATTGCCATTTTGTTTATCAGCATGGGGATTGTCGGATTCTCCACCGGAAAGGGCTGGGGACATGAAATTGCTAACGAAGTGTCAAAATTACTAGGGAAAGGAGACCAAGAAGTCTTGGTCTATATAATTTCCACGGTTCAGTTGCTTTGTGGAATCGTACTGTTGGCCACGATGTTCGTATCGACTATACCTGCTAATTTTACCAAAATCGCAATGATGGCTGTATGGATCATCTGGTTGGTCATCATTGTTCTGACCGATATCCTTCGTGTTGATTTTGGAAATTTGGATGGTTCTGAATGGTTTGTATGGATCCAGCAGATCGTGCTCCATCTTATCGTGTTTGCCGGTATCCTGCAGATTCAAGAAAAGTAATATCAATCTACCTGTGGTGGCCCACACCGATTTTGGGGCACCGATGTTCCAATGGGCATATCGAGCACTTTGGAGAGACCGGATTGCATATGTTTTGACCGAATGTCACCAACAACTCATTCAAAGGGATCCAAAACCTTCGAGGCATTACTGATTCCAATGCTTTTTCGGTCTTTTCAGGAGAATCGGTTGTTACCCAACCCAACCGATTCGAAATCCTGTGTACATGAGTGTCCACACAAATCGCATCAATCCCAAATCCCAAATTAAGAGTCAGGTTTGCTGTTTTTGGACCGACTCCGGGAAGTTTCATCAGAAGATTTCTGTCCGGAGGGACATTCCCTTCGTATCGGTCTATTAAAATCGAACTGATTGCCACAATATGCTTCGCCTTGTTTCTATAGAATCCTGCTGGATAGATTGCCTGTTCTATCGCTTGGATATCTAACGTAACCATGGTAAACGGATCGGTTGCCAATGAAAACAACCGTTTTGAAGCAGCTATGGTAACCTCATCCTTGGTCCGTAGCGAAATTATTGTCGAAATGAGTACCCTGAATGGATCCTGCAATGAAGTTTGTGCTATCTGTGAAACGGACGGAAGGTTCGCCGTGTGTTCTTTCACCGCGCGTGAAATCTGAGCAAATAGTTCATCCCAATCGGTAATCATGCGGCGATTGTACTGAATGAACGGTTATGATGCAACCATTTGTTGGATAACTTGACAATTGGCCAATAAAAGCCGTAGCCTGAGCAGACCATGATAGTAGTGTTGAAACAGCAGATTACTGAAGAACAGAAAAGTAAGATCAGGGACTTTCTCAAATCCCGTGGTTTCAAGGTCAAAGAAATAATTGGACAAGAAGAAACCGTGTTGGGTGCGGTCGGTACCAATCGGATCGATATCCGCGAAGTTGCAATTCTTGAAGGAGTCGCAAACGTTGTCCCGATTTCCAAACCATATAAACTTGCAAGTCGCGAACTAAAGAAGAGCGATACGATAGTCCGAATAAAGAATGTGAAAATAGGTGGACCCAGGATTGTTGTGGCCGCGGGCCCATGTGCCGTGGAAAGTCGCGAACAAATCAGGACCATCGCCAAACTTGTACGTGATGCGGGTGCGGTAATGCTTCGTGGAGGAGCATTCAAACCGCGCTCTTCTCCATATGCGTTTCAAGGACTTGGTGAAGAAGGGTTGAAATACCTCAAAGAAGCCGGTGAAGAATGCTCTATGCCTGTGACTACTGAAATAGTAAGCCCGAAAGATGTCGATATGATGCTGGATTATGTCGATATGTTCCAAATCGGGGCCCGCAATATGCAAAATTTTGAATTGCTCAAGGAAGTAGGGAAGACAGGGCGGCCGGTGTTGCTAAAAAGAGGACTCTCAGCAACTATTGAGGAATGGTTGATGGCAGCCGAATATCTTATGGCAAGCGGGACCGATCAGATTGTACTGTGCGAACGAGGCATCAGAACATATGAACAGGCAACCCGGAATACATTGGACATTAGTGCGATTCCCGTGGTGACCAAACTGAGCCATTTGCCGATAATTGGGGATCCGAGTCACGCCACTGGGTTACGTGACATGGTAAGCCCAACTTCATTGGCAATTGTCGCAGCAGGCGCAAGCGGACTGATGGTTGAAGTCCATGATAATCCCGAAAAAGCGTTATCAGATGGTCCACAATCACTATTTCCGGAACAGTTTGAAAAATTGATGCGGGATATCCAAGCTCTCTGTCCCGTCGTTGGCAAATCACTTGAAAGAATACCCACTGCGAAAGCAGAGATAGAAATTTGGTCCTCGGATACGAACCGACAAATCGGTTCTACCATGAACGTCGCTTTCCAAGGAGATCATGGAGCGTTCAGTGAACAAGCCATCCGACAAGTATTCGACGATCAGGTAGCCACTTTACCGTGCAGAATGTTTTCAGACGCATTTGAAAAGGTTCAAGCCGGGGAAGCTCGTTATGCAGTCTTGCCAGTTGAGAATACGCTTGGGGGGACAATCAACGAAACACTGGATTTATTGAATTCCTATCCGAACCTGACCGTTGTCGGTGAAAAGCAGATAAGGATTGTTCACTGCCTTATAGGTTTGCCCGGTTCTTCTCTTGATCAATTGGAGCAAGTATATACCCACCCCCAAGGGTTGGCGCAATGTTCCAGATTTCTTGAAACCGAACTTCCTCAAGCGCAGGCATTACCATTTTTTGACACAGCCGGTGCGGTTGCCCATATCGCACAGCTGCGCAATCCAAAAATCGCTGCGATTGCCAGCTCTGCCGCTGCCAGATATCATAAGATGGAAATTTTGCGTGAAGGAATAGAGACCGACAGCAGCAATTTTACCCGTTTTTATGTAATTTCAAGAGAAGAACATGCCACAGTAATGCGAAGCGTAATGCCGGTGAACAGGGTGGCGATGGTGTTCTCTGTCGGAGACCATCCCGGAGCCTTGTTTGAAGTGTTGCAAATCATGTCGCAATACGGTATGAACATGAAAAAATTGGAATCGCGTCCAATTCCCGGAAAGCCTTGGGAATATTCGTTCTTTGTGGAATCGGAATTAGTCGAACAGGCAAGATATGATAAAGCAGTTGAAAAGTTGATTGCAAGCTGCCGTTCATTCAGAATTCTGGGTACTTTTAGAAGTGACAGGTGAGAAACAATGGGTGAGGTAACACAGTTCGAGCAAACGGCTTTGGTGATGGGACTTCTCTGTTCTCGTCCAGAAGTGCTTGATAATGTGTTGGAAATACTGATAGAGAAGTATGGGCCGATTCATCAGTTGGAAGGCCCTTTCCCATTTATCTTTACGAATTACTACGATGAAGAAATGGGAACTCCGATATTCCGTTACTTCATACTTTTTTCGAATCTTATCGATCCTTCCACATTGGTAAACATCAAGCACGAAACGAATTTTATCGAGTCACAGTTTGCGAAAGAAGAAAAACGAGTAATCAATCTGGATCCTGGGATTCTCAGTGCGGGCAATCTGATCTTAGCAACAACGAAAAATAGAAGTCATAGGGTCCCGTTGCATGACGGTATGTATGCCGAAGTTACTTTGCTGTACAAAGATAAAGCATTCCAGAGCTTCGATTGGACCTATGCTGACTATAAAAGTGATCAATTCAAAGCTTTATTCAAACAGTTAAGAAGCGAATACCTTAAATTGTTGCATGCCCACAGCTAACAGCTCTCAAGAAAAGCAAACTGAATAATTACGCCATGTATTTTGTATGGCTCATTCACGCTTCTGTTCCTTACTGTGCACTCTACTGATCCTGTTGCTATGCTCAAGTTGTCTCATGCAACGAACGATAACCGTAGCGATCGGGGAGCAACATCCTTGGGAGACCGAAAGCGGCCGAACATGTTGGTATACCCTCATATGGAGTGCCAACGGCTCTATCAACAAAACACACCTTTCCGTCGGACAACGGAGTGTGTCGCTCACAATCCCTGAACGGACAACTGTTGTTTGTGCCGCGTACGCATTGGGAGCGGGCCATCCTTTCGGCGGGGCGTACACCCCGCTTTCAAAAGATTCTGACAAGATTATTCTTTCGATGGAATATGGGCCTTTGGCAGATGCGTTAATTGAGATTTCAAAATTATGGCCGGATCCGGTTGCACTGGTAAACTTTGATAGAATTGCGACAATGATATCCCAAATCGACGAACATTCGCTTTCAATTGATTGGAATATGATCGGGAAGGCTATTGTCAGCGGTGCATTCACTATGGATGATATTGTTAAGTGGTCTCCGGTAGAGATGCATTTTGAAGGTTTGCCTCCAGGAAAATGGGTATGTGAGCACCCCGCTTATTCTGATATCTATAGCTTTTCAGAAGGTTCGAATACGTATGACAACTTATATCCCGGGCTGTTGCGATTCCTTTGTCTGGAGAGGAATATGGAATTAAGGGTGCTTGTTCCAGAGCAGGAACCCGGAGTTGCGAATACGCCTTTCTGGCATATAACTACCGCAGACCCATTGTTTTTGTTATCTGATGCGGCGTACTTGGAATTATCAACAAGGTAAGCTTGATCAATCTTCCCAAGACCGCTTAAAAACAGTACAGTTGGGTCATGGAATCATTGAAAGAATTGTATCGAATCGGATATGGGCCCTCGAGCAGCCATACGATGGGGCCCAGGTTTGCCGCTGCCGATTTTTTAGCCCGTCACAGTGAATGCGATACATTCGAAGCCCATCTATTTGGAAGCCTCGCCGCAACCGGGAAAGGGCATCTGACCGACAGTACCCTTCGTAAAATATTCAAAGATGCAGGCAAAGAAGTCCAAATCTTCTGGTTCCCTGATCAATATAAACCGGCTCATCCCAATGCCCTCACCGTAAGAGCTTATATTCATGATAACACCCTGATGTGCGAACAGACCTATTACAGTGTAGGCGGTGGCAAAATTGTAAAGGAAGGAGCTGATCCGAAAGAAGAGCATCATCCATATCCCAAAGAATTGGGCACCATGAAACAGATCCTCGGTTATTGTGAAGAAGAAGGGTTGCAGTTATGGGAATTCGTCGTTCGATTCGAAGGGCAGCAAATCCTAACATTCGCTGAAGAAATCTGGGAAGTAATGCTTGAAGCGATCGATGCGGGGTTGAACCAGGAGGGAGTATTGCCAGGAGGACTCAAGCTTCAAAGGAAAGCTTCACAATTTTTCGCAAAATCAAATGACATGACCGGCCCGGTGGCAACGCCTACGAGGGCTTTGAGTTATGCACTGGCTGTTTCAGAGGAAAATGCCGCGGGTGGGAAAATCGTAACTGCTCCGACCTGCGGTTCGTGCGGAGTGCTTCCCGCTGTGCTTTTTTATCTGCGCAATCAATATAAGCTTCCAAAAATTAAAATCCTTCGGGCTTTGCTAACAGCCGGACTTATTGGAAATCTCGTCAAACATAACGGATCGATTTCCGGGGCTGAAGTCGGATGCCAAGGAGAAATAGGTGTCGCATGCGCAATGGCATCATCAGCGGCTGCCCAAGTGTTAGGCGGAACAATTCACCAAATCGAATATGCCGCCGAAATGGGATTGGAACATCACCTTGGCCTTACCTGCGATCCTATGTTGGGGTTGGTGCAAATACCTTGCATTGAACGCAATGCATTGGGAGCGATGCGTGCGCTCGACCATGCCAGTTATGCCCTATTAAGCGACGGACGTCATAAAGTGTCATTCGATACTGTCGTAGACGTGATGATGGAAACAGGTCAGGCTTTACCCTCATTGTATCGTGAAACTTCGCTTGGAGGTCTTGCCAAGCGAAGCAATTGACCACATCATATCATCCTTTGACTACGATATTAACAAGCTTGTCAGGAATTACGATAGTCTTGACGATGGTCTTTCCTTCGATCAATTCCATGATTCGTTCATGTTGGAAAGCTAATTCTTTGAGATTCTCCGTTCCGGTTTCAACAAGCACCTTTGCTCGTACCTTCCCATTGATCTGGAACACTACTTCAACTGTTTGTTCGATGGTTAACTCTTCATCGTAGGTTGGCCAAGATTCCTTGCTTACAGAAGGATCATTGCCCTCAAGCGCCCACAATTCTTCGGCCATATGGGGAGCATACGGAGCTAGTAATAAGATGAAGGGCTTCCATACTTCAGTCGGCAATTGTTCGATTTTATACAGTTCGTTTATGAAAATCATCATTTGTGAGATTGCAGTATTGAAATTGAGTGTTGCCGTATCGTGTGTTACTTTCTTGATTGTCTTGTGCAAGAGTCGGACGATATGCTCTGGAGCCGGATCATTGCTTAATGGCCGCTCGGTGAGACGCCAGATTCGCTCCATGAAACGGAACACACCTGAAATTCCTGTGGTTGTCCATGGTTTGGAGACCTCTAGAGGACCCATGAACATTTCATACATCCGCATGGAATCCGCCCCGTATTCGTTTATGATGTCATCAGGGTTAATTACATTCTTTAAGCTCTTTGACATCTTTGCCACGACACGTTCAAGTTGTTCTCCGGTTGCTTTCTCGATGAACGTATCAGAAGCGATTTCTTCAACTTCATCGGTCGCTACCAAAGTTTTGTTTGCACGTTGGAATGCGAATGACGTAATCATTCCTTGGTTAATCAACCGTACGAACGGCTCATCAGTATTAACCATACCGATATCATAGAGAACCTTATGCCAGAAGCGGGCATACAGCAAGTGTAGAACAGCATGTTCGGCACCGCCTACATAGAGGTTCACAGGCATCCAGTATTCAATCTTGTCTTTAGCAGCAAGTTCTTTGAAATTATTAGGATCCAAATATCTCAAATAATACCAACACGAACCAGCCCATTGGGGCATGGTATTTGTTTCGCGTTTTGCTTTTCCGTTACAGTTCGGGCATGTGGTATTCACCCAATCGGTGATGTTTACCAACGGGCTTTCTCCCGTCCCCGAAGGCGCGTAAGAACTTACTTCAGGGAGTGTCAGTGGGAGCTGATTCTCTGAGACCGGAACAATACCACATTTCTCACAATGGACAAGGGGTATCGGTTCTCCCCAATACCGCTGACGGCTGAATACCCAATCCCTCAGTTTGTAATTGATGTCCTTTTTCCCCAATCCTTTGTTTTCAAGCCAATCATTCATTGTTGCTATGGCTGTTGATTTATCCAAACCGTCTAAAAACCCCGAATTAACGTGGATTCCATCTTCGGTCCAGGCCTGTTTTTGAACATCCACTTCACTTTTAAGGACTTCAATGATCGGCAGGTTGAATTTCTTAGCGAATTCCCAGTCTCGGGTGTCGTGAGCAGGGACAGCCATGATTGCACCTGTCCCATACGAGATCAAAACATAATCGGCCACCCAAATCGGCAGACGTTCTTGGTTAACCGGGTTGATTGCGTAACTCCCGGTAAACACTCCGGTCTTATCCTTTGCCAGATCGGTTCGCTCCAAATCAGATTTCTGGGCAGCTTTCAATACATACTCTTCCACCGCTTCTTTCTGGTTATCGGTAGTAAGTTTTTTGAGCAACGGATGTTCAGGGGATACGACCATATAGGTTGCTCCGAACAACGTGTCACTGCGGGTAGTGAAGATTTCAAGAGTATCAGTACTATTTTCGATAGTGAAAATTACCGATGCGCCTTCGCTTCTCCCAATCCAATTACTTTGCATCAGCTTGATAGATTCAGGCCAATCCAATTTGTCGAGATCTTTCAATAATCGTTCGGCATACGCGGTGATCTTTAAAATCCATTGACGGATATTTTTTCGGGTCACTTTCGTTCCGCACCGCTCACAGCAACCCTCTTTCACTTCTTCATTCGAAATTCCTGTCAAACAATTCGGACACCAGTTGATCGGTGTCTGTGCTTCATAAGCAAGTCCCCGTTTGAACAGCTGAAGGAAAATCCATTGCGTCCATCTATAATATTCGCTCTTATGGGTAGAGATCTCCCTGTCCCAGTCATAACTGAAACCAAGGCTTTTTATCTGTTTTCTGAAATTGTCGATATTTTTCTCGGTAGTCGCCCTCGGATGGGTTCCGGTCTTGATAGCGTAGTTCTCTGCCGGTAGACCGAACGAATCGAACCCCATCGGATGAAGAACATTATATCCATTCATGCGTAGGAAGCGGCAATAGATATCTGTTGCCGTATATCCTTCGGGATGACCGACATGCAATCCTGCTCCTGATGGATAGGGAAACATATCCAACACATATGCTCGTTTATCTTTGGGATATGCACTATCTTCCGATACTGCGAACGTTTTGTTGCGTTCCCAAAACTCTTGCCATTTTGGTTCGATTTCCTTGAATGGATAAGTACTCATGCGGGCATATTACCGCTGATAAGTTGAAGGTGTCAATAAAGGCTATTCTTCCGGGTTGTCCTTGGGGACAAATCGGACTACTTCGATTCTTTTTCCTTTCATTTCAACTATCGTATATGTTCCCATCTCCGTCTCTACGAAATCCAATGTCTCAGGGATCGCTCCTAATTTCTCAATGAGATAAGCGGCAAGAGTGCAGGAAGGATCGACTTGTTCCATGTCCAGATCAAGCTCATCCTTAATTTGTTGCATTGATGTGTCCCCTTGAATAATGAACCCGTCTCCGTCTTCTCTGATTCTCTCCTCGGTTCCGGTTTCGTGTTCATCATAGATTTCCCCGAATAACTGTTCGATGATATCTTCGAGTGAAACAATTCCCGAAAGACCGCCGTATTCATCCAATACTACTGCGATTTGCAATTTGTCCTTTTTGAATTGAAACAGCATGTCGTCAACCTTTCGGGTCTCCGGGACAAAAATTGGAGGCAACATAAAATTTGAAACCGTTTCCTCAACACGCCCGCTCACAACCGCAGCCAGCATGTCGCGAATCAATAAGATTCCGGTGATATTTTCCGGAGTTTCTTCATAGACCGGAATCCGTGAAAATCCGCTGTTGACAACCGGAGGGAAGGCTTCTTCCAATGTCAGATTAGTTGGAATGCTGAAAACATCTGTCCGGTGTGTCATGATTGATTTCACCGTAGCTTCACTAAAATGTAGTACGCGTTGAACCAAAGATGTTTCGTATTCATCAACGATTCCTTCGTCTTCAGCGACATCGACAACATGCATCAGAGAATCGACCGAGAGCTTTTCTTTCTGTTTTTTCGTAAAAAACCGAGTGAACAATGAGCTGATGTGTTTGACTACGAAAACAATCGGGTATAAAACGATGATAAAAAATCTGATTGGATACGTGGCTATTTTAGCCACTGTTGTATTGTGGGCGATTGCCAACTGTTTCGGTGCGATCTCGCCGAACAACAGGATTACAAAGGTAAGGATTCCCGTCGCTATACCGATAGCGGTACTGCCACCGATTGAAATTGCATAGGAAGTCGTAAGTGCCGACGCGCTTAAGTTCACTATGTTGTTTCCAATGAGAATGGTCGTCAGTAATACATCTGATTGTTTTGCCAGTATGGCAGTTTGCTTGCCTAATCTTCCTTTTGATGTTTCAAGCATCCTAATTTGCAGGAAGGACAACGAAGTAAAAGCTGTTTCGGATGCTGAGAAAAAAGCAGATAGGACAATGAGGGCCAATATCGGGAGGAATTGCGCTACCATTGCATCCTCCCTGAATGTTTAGGGAATGAACGGCTTGTACTGTGGTAGTCTGAATCATCCCCTGATCCGGGTAAAGGGTCTTCCATAATAGAACTACTATAACTGAGGACAGACTCAATGGCAATAGTTGCAGGTATTTTCCATGGATTGAGACGTTCAGGAAAGCAATACGAATCCGCTGATGAACAAGAGCTGGGCAAAGATATAGGTAATCATTACTGATGTCTTGTCTCCTATTTTCCTGCCTATGGTTTCCATCGCGATCAGAAAATCAGATAGGCAGAATAACAATGCTCCCGCAAGACAGAGCAGTGTTCCAATTAAATTCCCGCTTCCCCACGTATACAATGCACCGACAATCAAAGCATCGATGAACAATGCATATGCAGATAGTATGTTGTGATAGCGATGTCCACTTTTAATCATCGTCTTCCGAAACCATAAGGAAAGGGAAGCTGCGACAACGCAACCGATTGTCCACGGTATCGCGATGACGAATGTATCATGTGAACTGAATAGCCATATCGAATAACCGACATGACCGCCGATGAAACATAGCATTCCCATTAACAGAAAACGGATTCCATGGCGGTCCCTGAACATGAGCAACACATCGCCGGCCGTATCACATATGAGGGCAATGATAATCAATAATGAAGCTCTTTCTTGCATTGTTGCTAGGTATGAAGCGAGTAACAACGGCATCAGAAAAGGTTTTGAATACGCTTTGATATGCCAATTCTCACGATAACATCCGATGATATGAATCGCACCGACTGATAGGTACAAACTTAAGAATGAAGCCCCTAATGGATTAAGTCTCATCAACAGATTTCCTCCAATAGTATTATTCATTTATGAAAAATGAACTGTCAACAGCTATAAGGAATCCTGTTTATCGCTTATAGTCTTGTTATGGATGCATATGAGAACAGAGTTCAATTTTTAAATGACCGAGAAGTCTTGGACAAATCATATGTGTTGTATTGGATGCAACATTCGCAGCGGGTTGAAGATAATCATGCGTTTGAATTTGCAATAACACAAGCAAATATATTAAAGAAACCTTTGCTGGTGTGTTTCGGGATTACCAGTACGTATCCGGATGCGAACGCACGCCATTATGCTTTTATGCTCGAAGGATTACATGGGCTAGCAACCTCCATCAGGGAAAAAAATGTCGCGTTTATCATTGGATTGGTCGAACCGATCCTCGCAATTAAGCAGTTGTCCGATAATGCGTGCATGGTTGTGGTTGACCGTGGGTATCTCACGATTGAAAGGCAATGGAGAACGATAGTTGCCGAATATGTACCGTGTAGCATGATTCAGATAGAGACCGATATAGTTGTCCCTGTAGAAGTCGCCAGCATAAAACAAGAGTATTCGGCGGCAACCCTTAGAAGAAAGATTTCGCCTATCATCGATATGTATGCACAGCTTCCGATACCACAAATATGTGAAATCGAGCCCTCTTACCCCCGAGTAAACTTTGAGACAATGGACCTGAGTGACAGGCACCGATTAGAAACGATCATCCATAAGCTTCCGATTGATCATTCGATCGGGAAGGTGGACGGATTTACCGGAGGTACTCAACATGCGAATGCTTTGTTGGATGTGTTCATCGAATCCATTCTCCCGAATTACCGTACGTTGAAAGGTGATCCGTCAAAGAACATGACATCGAAATTAAGCCCATACCTTCATTTCGGACATATTTCACCGATACGCGTATATCGGGCAGTCAAGGAACACGATCCTTACGATGACTCGGGATTTCTAGAAGAGTTGGTCGTACGAAGAGAATTGGCCATCAATTTTTGTTATTACAACTCCCGATATGATTCATATGAGGCTCTGCCGAACTGGGCAAAGACTACGCTTGATGCTCATCGATACGATACACGTCCGGCGTACTATTCTGATAAGCAACTGATAGAAAGCCAAACCGAAGACCCTTATTGGAATGCTGCCCAAAAACAATTGGTGATATGTGGGTTCATGCACGGATATATGCGGATGTATTGGGCAAAGAAAATATTGGAATGGAAAGAATCTCCCGAACAGGCTTATTCATTGGCATTGCAGCTGAACAATACATATGGACTTGATGGAAGAGACCCCAACGGATATGCGGGAGTTGCTTGGTGTTTCGGACTCCACGACAGGCCATGGAAAGAACGCTCTGTTTTCGGTAACGTCCGTTATATGAATGATCGCGGGCTAGAGAGAAAATTCAAGATGGCCGATTATGTTGAGCACATACATGAAACCTGCACGTAAGCAACTGAAGATGATTCTAATAGTTATCATGGTTATTATGATAACGATACTTCTAATATCTTGTGTAACCCCATATTTAATACCGATCTCTAAATATCCGGACCTCATTGATGTATATCCGTATCTGTCGAGTCAGTACATGGAAGTTAATACTATTCGCCTTCATTATCGTCTTTATACCCCCACCGTAGATCCCAAGGGCAATGTTTTGCTGATTCATGGATTGGGTGGGTCAACCTATTCGTTTGAAAAGACCATACCTTCGTTGACCGCTGCAGGATTTGTGGTGGTGGCGGTGGATTTGCCCGGATTCGGATATAGCGACCGGAGTGGAAACATAGATCATAGCCAAAATGCGCGAAGTACATTGTTATGGACGTTCCTTGATCGATTGCCTTCAGATATCCCCCAGGTCCGATGGCATCTGGTCGGCCATAGCATGGGAGCGGCAACAGCCGTACGAATGGCTTTGGCCAGGCAAGAAAGAACCGCTTCAATTACTATTATAGACGGAGCTTTCGGGAATCCGGATTCAAAAAGGAATGTTCCTCTCTGGATTCCTTCAGTTATCCGCTGGATTCAAGTGTTAGTCCAATATCGTTTCTCAAACCCTAAACAGATAGAAAAGATTCTTGAACAGGGATATCTTACATCACCGAATGAGAAAGACATAAAAGGATATCGAGAACCATTGCTCATCGATGGTACCGCACGACAAGTACCAAGTTTGTTGAAAACTTCTACCGATGTGCAGATTGAAGAACTTGGTTCGCTGAACATGCCGGTATTGATAGTGTGGGGTAAAAACGATCCTTGGACACCTGTTGCTGATGTCGATCGCATAGCCCAAATCCTACCCGGAGCAACATACCATATCATTGAACACGCAGGACATTTTCCGCTAGAGACACATCCGGATGTAACCAATTCGATTTTGGTTGATTTTTTACAATGATAACACAAAATATTAGTAGACTACATCT